>CACYBK010000112.1 GCA_902772635.1 uncultured Lachnospiraceae bacterium
AACACCTCCTATTGGTATATCTGGTTGTTTGGAGACACTATCATACCATATGTGGTGTTCTTTTTCTTTACTGAATATCCGACTAAAGCTTTACGCTATAGTGTTTTTCAAGACAGCTTCAGAACCTGGCTCAAAAACTATGGAGACAAAATGTCTCATATTTTCGAAAAGCTGATAGGGGCAGGATACAAGGTATTCCCTAAATATCAGGACCGGATAGAAAAAGAGGCAGAAAAGTCCTTTTCTGATGAAAAGGAGAATGGTGTACAAGGGCTTTCTTCATTTACCGTAAACGGGAAGGAATATACCATAGTTGATGCTCTAACCAGGGGACTTTTAAAGAAGGCAGCAGGTCTTTCCTTTACCGTAAACGGAAGAGAAGGCGAAGAGCTGATCAAGCTTCTTGACGAGCAGCAGAAGCTTCTTGAGCGTATTGACTATGTCAGGAGAAATTATGGTGATGATGGCGGTGAGAAGGCGCTCATTGCCGGAGCGTACGGGCGTGTGATCAGACCCAGGCTTTCATTGATGCAGGACAAAATAGCAAATGCTCTCGGGCTTTTGGAGAAGCCCCTCTCAAAGAGTATGACCGATCTCCTTGACAAGACTCTTGCCTGGAGGAAGGTAAGTGAAGAGACATCTATCCCTGTAAAGAATGCAGCCCGGGCATTAAAGGATGCAAAAACGAAGCGCGAAGCTGCAGAGGCAATGACAACTCTTGCCCTTGCCTGCACAAATTATATTGAGAGAAACGATAAAAAGATATTCAAGGACTCAGACAGAAAGAATCTGGTAAAGGATATTCTGAGCTCTATCTCAAGCTTTATGGCAAACAACGACTGCGTTTATTATGACACGTTTTCTGCCTATGTGGCAGTAGCGACGTACAAGAGCGCAGAGGATTTCGATGCTTCAGTCAAAAACAAGATCATGAAAAAGGAAGGGCAGAAAGACCTTGATTCAGCGCTCACGCAAAAGAGACAGATCGAAAAAGACAGGGAGTTTTTCGCTGAAAGGGAGTATGATCCCGGCAGGATTGAATATCAGGAAAAAGAAAACTTCCGCCTGAATGTTCCTGATACCTATGCGCCAAGGTATGGCCTGTCTGTACCCGGAGAGGAGGAGAGGCAGGAGGAATACAAAAAGCTTAAAGAGAAGACGCCCCAGTTTACGAAGGAAGGCTACAAGATATACGAGAAATACAGAAATGCGTTCAATTATATCCTTCACCCCGAGTATCAGAAGATTTATGAGAGGGCGAAGAAAAACTACAAAAGAACAGAGTCAGGAACGTATTCAAGGGAAGCTACAAACCTCCTTCGGCCCGTGAACTTTGATAAGAATTTCAAGCCATTGACATTTGAGGACAGGAAGAACCATGAGTTCAATCTGAAGGTGCTCCGCGCCTTCTTGAATGATGATCTTGAAGAGAGAGAGAACATCATCAAAGAGGAACTGCCTCATTTTGTGGACCGGGTGGAGCTTCCTACCCTCATCACAAAGGAAGAGATACTTTCATGGAAGAACGAGGAAGATGCTGATAAGAAGAATGCTCTTAAAACAACCTTGAAAAAGAGATTTGATCTTTGGGTTGAGGACCAATTGAAGAACGGTAATGCAGAGGCTTTTGCGGATCTGGTGACTAAGAATTCGGCAATAGGCTCGCTTCAAAAGCTGCATCCGGGCGTTAAAGATTTCAGGGAATCAAACAAAGGGTTTAACGCAAAGTGGGATATGGTTGATTATTTAAGCAACTATTTCTCGTTATCAACCTACATCAAATACAGGTTCAGGATCGATATGGGCACAGTCATGGTCAATACTTCAGAAATGACAGCGCATCAGTTGAAAAATAATGACAGGCAGCAGGCAGAGATCATGGACGGGCTTTTTGATAATATTATGGACACGATGCTGAATGTCTATGAGCACGAAAATGATGAATTGGTGTCCTACAAGACCGATGAAAATATACAGAAGGAGATCGACAAACGAAACGAAGAGAAAAGACGAAAGAAGAAGGAAGACGATGAAAAAAAAGCTGCAGAGGCTGTCCGGGAGGAGATCAAAAAGAAGCTTTCCGAAAGTGACGGAATCCTTTTTGACAATTTGAATGTGTATCAGAGCAGGCAGACAAAAGCCTACAAAGATGCCCTGAAGCTTCATACCAAGGTAAAAAAGGAGTCTCTTTCCGTAGAGGAGAAGGAGAGAAATGCAAAGAGGCTTTCTCAAAATGTGAACGCGGTGATCGATTCGAAGGTGAAGCTTCGTATGGATACCCCTCTTGCCGTCAAAAAGAAGGTGGATTACAGGACATTTACGGATCTTTCGGATATCGCTTATCTCGTCGGCGGACAAAAAGAGCTTGAGAAGATGATAAATTATACTGCTGAGGCTGAGAAGGAGCTTTCGGAAAAGAAGGCAAAACGAAAGGTCGAGGGCAGAAAAGGATATGAGGCGCTTGATTTTATGACTGCTCAGATCCTGAAGATAGATGCTTCAAATTTTGATATCAGTTCCGATGAAGCCATCGCAAAGAATGCCGTCCAGCTTGAAAGAATGGCTCATGGTATCGAGGCGTACCGGAAGATGGTGGAGAAGTTCGGATGGTCTGAGTATATCAAGTATCTCTCTGAAAAGAAGATAGAGGGGGTGGATGGAAATATCGGGCAGATGGTTCTTGCCCAGATCGATTCCCTGCTTTCGATATCAAGGTATTATCGTATAAGAAAGCTCATCATGGAGGATGAGGGATATACTCAGGAAAAAGGCGCGATATCCAAAGAGGTGAATGATGAGGACAGTTTCGAGGCAAAGAGACTGAAGGCTCTTAATGGGAGATCTGAAAAATATGCGCTCTTACTGAAAGAGCAGACCGGTACAAGGACACGAGTATTCAATACTGTCTTTATTGGAAGTTCTAATGAGGAGTACAACATAAGCCGCCTCGAGCATGAAAGGTACTTCGTATCTCCGAAGTGGCTTTCGAATTCCATAAAACTTACCGGAGACATTACACGTTATCAAGGGGATAATCCTGCATATTCATCTACGCTCACGACACAGGGGGAACAGTACAATAACGAATACGGCTTCAAAAACTACGGGACCCGGGCCTATATGGATGTGATCGAAGATCAGGAGAAGAAGGTAGTAGGGAAGGTTTTCGGGAAAGAGCCCCAATTTGCCGACGGAAAGGATGGCTATCTGTCACAGATCCAGCTCTCCGACAGCCTGAGCCGAATGAAGGGGCACTTGTCCACTCCTCTTTCTTACCGCCGTACTCCTGAGGAGCTTCGTGAGATGCTTGATATCCTGACCATTCAGAAACGAAGCGAGTGGGAGGAGATAAAAAAGGATCCTGAGGCGCTGGCTTTCTACGAGAGCGCTTTCAAGGAAATGGCTATGCAGTATCTCGAGGCCCTCTATGCGAATGTCAAGCGTGTAGCCAACTCTGTGGGTATGCAGATTCTCGTGATGCACCCGGCGGATCTTGCAATGCAGATGACATCGAGGCTCAAGGCGGAGCTATACGGCGCTACAGTTATCTCAAATGTGGGCGAGACCAAGAATCTGCCTTTTGTGAAAAAGCTCTTTGAGGAGAACAATGCCGAGAAAAGATTCCTGTTTGATTTTCAGGATTTTGTCGAGATGGGGGACGTAGTACAAAATTCTATAATCAAGGCTTCAAACTCCGGAAAGTTTTTCGTAGACGTGATCGAGAACAGGATTGTAAATGATGAGCTTGGTATGTCCCAAAAAGACCTTGAAAAGAAGCTTTTTGGCAAGACAGGCGCAAAGAAGGAGGGCGAGAAAATAAAGGCTGAGACCATCAAGGCGTTCGAGGAGGAGATCGCTCGTGAGAGGGCAAAAGGCAAGGTGGATCCTTATATTGAAAAGGATCTTGCAAAGATAAAGAAGATTGAGCCCGGGTATTTCTTCCTGAAAGCCCATCCCGAGGTTTTCAGTATAAAGAACTACTGCGCAAAGGATGCAAACGGGAAGTATCTGTTCCAGTACAATTTTGAAGTGAACGGGCGGCAGCCGTTCATGCCGGAATCGGCAGGGAGTATCAAAAAGGTTCTTGCTGAAGGAAAGCTCAAAAAGCCCAAAAAGGAAGTGCTCGACAATTACGAGAAATCCCTGAAGGATAGGAATATGCCTGCCTATATGTCAGAGAAAGACCCTTACGGTCTCGATCTTGTTCGAAATGATGTTGAGAGGCTCATAAAGAAAGACAAGGACGGCAATCCTGTATTGAAGAACGGGAAGCTTCAGTTCAAATTGCCGAACAAGGATTGACGGGCAAGTGACACGGGGACGGGGCGTAGATTCAAATAATATATAGGTTGAGAATATGATCACAGTCAATCTTTATTATACCGGGACAAATGGCAGCGCCAGAAAGTTCGCGGAAGAAATGGAAAGCAGCGGGACTGCGGACAGGATCCGCTCGGAGGAAGGTAATGTCAGGTATGAATATTTCTTTCCGATGAAGGATCCGGAGACAGTTCTTCTTATTGATGCCTGGGAAAGCCAGAAGGCGCTCGATGAGCACCATGCTTCGCCAATGATGGCAACTATCGCGGCGCTTCGAAAGAAGTATGATCTGCATATGCGGGTGGAACGGTATGTATCAGACAAGGATGGCGTGCCGGAGTCTGATAAGGGCTTTATTAGGGCGTAGGAGACAGGGACAGGTTCCCTGTCTCCTGCAAAAAATACTTACATGGAAGTACATTCTCTGCTATAATCCGCAGTTGTTGATAAAAATTGAAGATTTCAAGGTATAATTGGAAACGCACATCCCTGCCGGGTGGTAACGAACAACACGGAGATCTTCTCTGAAAAGAAAGAGAGGAAGTACGTATGTTGCCCCAGAGCAGATTACAGGATGTGTTTTTTACTGCCTTTATGGCATTTGTCATGGTTTACGCCATGATCTGTTACAACATTTCACTCAGTATAGGCGGTCTCCAGAATTTTGTTTTTCTGGCAGCGTTTAATGAGATCATTATCATGTGGCCGATCGCCGTTGCTCTTGAACTTATTTTTGTGGGAAAACTGGCACAGAAGCTGGCATTTCGATTTGTCACACCCGGAAAGGATTCAAAGATAATGATAATCCTTTCAATCTCCGCGATGTCGGTCTGCCTTATGTGTCCGCTCATGAGCCTGGCTGCGACCATTATTTTCAAGCATGCGGGAGAAGGGTTTGTATCTGTCTGGCTTCAGACTACGGCGATCAACTTTCCAATGGCTCTTTGCTGGCAGATATTCTTTGCGGGGCCTTTTGTGAGAAATATCTTCGGGCTTATCATGAAGAAAATATCAGGGAAAAAAGGGCCCGATAATCAGTCTGCCTGACCATCATTATTTGAATTTGGAGCGTGTCAGAAGAGCAGGTCGCGGCGACAAAGAAGAAGTAAATGAATTTTGATTGAGGTGACGCCGGGTTAGGGCTATAATGGTGCAGCAGATTTTGTATTTTGAAAGGATATAAAAATGGCTGAGAGACCTCATTCAAGAAAAACAGGCTCCGTAACGGGTTCAGGAAGCGCCTACAGGAGAGGGAGCGCTTCTTCGGGAGCGTCCGGACACAGTTTCGGAGGATCATCCGGATCGAGCTCGGGAGGATCTTCCGGACACAGCTTCGGAGGCTCAAGCGGCTCAAGCAGCGGCAGCTCATACAGGCCCGGCGGCAGCACCGGCTCATTCCAGAGTACGGGCTCATCCGGAGGCTACTACGGAGGTTCTTCAGGTGGATATAGCGGCGGTCCCCACATCTCAAAGGGCGGTATCGGCGGGATAGGAGGAATAGTCGCTGTCATAGCGATAGTCCTTATCCTTGTACTTCGAAACGGAAGCTGCGCAGGTATCACCGGAAACAACAATTACAATACAAATACAGGAAACACAGGAAATATCGGTGCTCTCATAAACCAGTTCACAGGGCAGACCACAGGCTTTTCCTCGTATTCTTCCCTCGGTTCTTCAGTTGGTACCTATGCTTCGATGCAGGATGTGAACAGGAACGTATCCCCTCTTGCAAGAGCCAAATACACGACCTTCACGGGAACTCCGAGGACCACGGTAATGGTCTATCTCTGCGGCTCAAATCTCGAGTCAAAGTCTGGGATGGCTACGGGAGATATCAAGGAGATGCTCTCATCCTCCGTTTCTACCGACAATGTCCATGTCATTCTTGAGACCGGCGGAGCAAAGAGATGGCAGAACAATATGATCCCGTCAAACAAGCTTGGAAGATATGAGGTCACGGACGGCGGCCTTAAGGATCTTGGCAGCGTTTCAAACGCTTCAATGACGGATGAAAAGACACTTGCTTCCTTCATTCAGTTCTGTGCGAAGAACTATCCCGCGGATCGCTACATGCTGATCATGTGGGATCACGGCGGCGGCTCTGTCACGGGCTTTGGCTCCGATGAGAACTATCCCGGCGACTCCATGACCATATCAGAGATAGGAAACGCCCTTCAGATGGGCGGGGTCAGGCTTGATTTCATAGGCTTTGACGCCTGCCTGATGGCGACGCTTGAGACAGCTTTCGCGATGGAGCCCTATGCCGATTATCTGATAGCGTCGGAGGAGACCGAGCCCGGAAGGGGCTGGTATTATACCAACTGGTTAAATGATCTTGCCAATAATCCCGGAACATCAACCCTTGACCTTGGGAAAAGGATAGTAGACGATTTCGTCTCACATTCAAATTCGGACTCTCCCGGATATAAGACTACGCTTTCCCTGACCGACCTTGCTGAATTCAGAGGAACCGTAGAGGCTGCCCTTCCGGGCTTTGGCCAGGAGCTTGGTTCTTCAGTGAAGAACAATTACAAGGCGGTGACAAACGCAAGATCGGATACAAGGGAATTTGCCACATCTTCAAGGCTCGATCAGGTTGATCTTGTGGATTTCTGCAACAACCTTGGTACTTCTGAAGCAAAGGCTCTTTCAAAGGCAGTGCAGGACTGCGTCAAATACAATCTTACGAACAACATAGCTGATGCTTATGGGATTTCCGCTTATATCCCGTTGGGGTCGAGCAACAAGGCAGCCTCCATGAACAGGATCTATAATGAGATAGGCATGGACAAAAATTATGCCGCCTCTGTCAGGTCCCTGACCGGTCTTTCAGCTTCAGGGCAGATAGGTTCATCTTCGGCCCAGGGCGGTTCCGGAAACCTTCTGGGCTCGCTCATTGGTTCCTTTATGGGAGGTGGTAATTCAGGTTCGTCGGGCTCTCTCTTCGGAGGCTCGGGCGGCGGATCCCTCCTTGGATCTCTTTTCGGCGGCGGATCTTCTTCAACCGGCAGTTCAGCTTCCTCCATCCTTTCCCTGCTTACATCCGCGCGTAGCGGAAGCAGCCAGAGGGCAGGCCAGAATGCCGTCATGGAAGGCTATCAGGCAGGCTATCCCGGCGCAGAGATGAACTATGCTTCACTGCTTGGCGATGGCTTTGAGATGAGCGATTCGGAATTGAGCGAAAATGCTGAGATCGTGGCAGCAAACGCCTTTGACGCTTCAAAGCTTGAATATCAGGATGTAAACGGAAATACCGTGATCGCCCTTTCCGATGCGGACTGGGAGAAGATAAGGACAGTCGAGCTTTCCGTCTTTGTAGATGACGGACAGGGCTATATCGACATGGGGCTTGACAACCGTTTCGAATATGACGAATACGGAAATCTCATTGTAGACTATGACAGGCTCTGGGTGGCGCTCGATAATCACCCCTGCGCTTATTATCTTCTTTCTGATGACTATGACGATTCAGGTGCTTACGAGACCATAGGCTATGTTCCCGCCCTTGTGAACAATGAAAGGATGGACATCATCCTGAAATTCACGGATGAGGATCCTGACGGCGTGGTCCTCGGGGCAAGGGTAATGGATTCAAACGGCACCCTTGACAGGGGACTCTATGAGCTGAAGAGCGGCGATACCATAGACCTTCTCTGCAACTTCTATTCCTACGATATGAAGTTTGATGACAGTTATTTCCTCGGGGAGCAGTGGACACTTACGAGGGCACCGAAGGTATCAATGGTGCAGCTGAACAATATGGACTTCATGTTCGGCTACAGGTTCACGGATCATTTCGGCGCGAACTACTTTACAGAGATGATAAAGTAAAAAATCTGTCATGGATCGTGAGCTTCTGAAACACAAAATAAAGCATAATACCGAGAGAAGTATAGCGGTATTCAAGTGGATCATATTTTCGCTCCTGATGGGAGCGGGATGCGGCCTCATAGGCGCCCTTTTCCAAAAGGGCGTCTTATTTGTGACTGAGCAAAGGATGGCGCATCCCTTCATCATGCTCCTGCTTCCCGTCGGCGCGATCGCGATAGTGTTCTTTTACCGTAGGCTTGGGGAGAAGAAGGATCCGGGCACGAACCTTATCCTTGATGCCATCCATTCAGGAGAGGTCATCCCTCTTCGGATGTCGGTCCTCATATTTTTCTCAACGATATTCTCGCATCTTTGCGGCGCCTCGGTGGGGCGCGAGGGGGCGGCCCTTCAGATAGGCGGCTCCATTGGACAGAATGTGGGGAAGCTTTTCAGATTTGATTCAAATGACAGGAATACGATCACGATGTGCGGGATGTCTGCGGTCTTTTCGGCTCTCTTCGGGACACCGGTCGCCGCCGCATTTTTCTCGATGGAGGTTGTCTCTGTAGGGATAATGCATTATGCAGCCCTCGTGCCTTGCGCCATATCATCTATCATGGCGCGCTTCATAGCATCGCTTTTCGGTGTCGAAGCGCCTCATTTTGACATCCCGGTGATAGCGGAAACCGCGGATATCAGGGCTTATCTTTTGATAGCGATGACGGCGGCACTTGCGGGCCTTGTTTCGATACTCTTTGTATTGTCCCTTCACGGGACAGCTTTAGTACTGAAAAAGCTGACTGAATCACCTTACTTAAAGGCCTTTCTCGGCGGCTCCGCGATCCTTCTACTTACGGCGCTCCTTGGCTTCAACACCCAGACCTTCAACGGCGCGGGGGTAGATGTGATAAGGGACATGGTCGCAAACGGTGCGAACTGGTATGATTTTCTTTTAAAAATGCTTTTTACCGCGATCTGTCTTTCCTGCGGCTACAAGGGCGGTGAGATAGTGCCGGCCTTTTTCATTGGCGCTTCCTTCGGGGCGTTTTTCGGAGGGCTTGTGGGACTGCCCATTCCGCTTTCAGCGGCCATCGGCATGTGCGCTCTTTTCGTCGGCATCACGAACTGTCCGGTCACCGGCCTGCTCATCGCATTTGAACTTTTTGGGATGGAGAACTGGCCCTTCTTCCTTCTGACTGTTGCTATAGCTTATGTGGTGAGCGGCTATTTCGGGGTCTACAAGAGTCAGACCATAGTATATTCAAAATTCCATTCAAATTACATCAACAAGAACGCGCAGCAGTAACGGGAGCTTAATCCCATTTCTTCCAGGGCGCCCTTCCGGTCTCCCACATCTTTTTCAAAATATCTCTTTCCCTCACGGAATCCATGCACTGCCAGAAGCCCTTGTGACGGAAGCTCATGAGCTCCCCTTCCTTCGCAAGCTCTTCGAGGGCCACCTTTTCAAAGACCGTGGAGTCGTCTGAAAGATAATCAAAGATCTTTGGCTCAAGGACCATGTAGCCCGCATTTATTGGGGTTCCGTCAGAAGACCTCTTTTCCCTGAAGGAGCGGACGGCCCCTACCTCGTTGATGTCAAGGACACCTTTTTCTTGGGCCTGGATCACGGCGGTGAGAGTCGCGGTCTTTTTGTGCTCCCTGTGAAATTCAAGGAGGTCAAGGATATTGACATCGCATACCGCGTCACCATAGGTGAGCATGAAGGTCTCATCCCCGACATAGGGGCGGATACGCCTTACGCGCCCTCCGGTCATGGTATTAAGACCTGTGTCCACTACCGTGACCTTCCATTTTTCCGCGCGGGAATTGTGGATCACGACATTATTTCCTTCTGTGAAATCATATGTCACATCGCTGACTCTCAGGAAATAATCGTTGAACCAGTTTTTGATATATTCCTGCTTATAGCCCGCGCAGATTATGAATTCATTGAATCCGTAATAGGAATACTCTTTCATGATGTGCCAGAGGATCGGCATATCATCGCCGATCTCGACCATGGGCTTCGGTCTGTAAACAGACTCTTCACCTATCCTTGTTCCAAAGCCGCCTGCAAGAAGAACTACCTTCATATCATAACACCTCCGGAAAACCTATTTTCCAGCTTCAAGTTTCTTTACCGCTTCGTCATAATAGTCGTTTCGCACATATATATATGAGGGATATTCGCCGTAGTCCTCACTTATAGAAAGGGCGGTTTCCGGCGTATAAGCCTTGATATATTTCGAGTGGAGATTTTTGTAGTTTTCATCCACGAAATCGATAAGCTCCGGCGCATATTCGTCCATGGAATAAACCCATACAGTGTGACCGGGGTTAAAAACGATGACTCTGGGAGGGGTTTCCCTGAGCAGTGGAAAGACATCATCTGACATAGCCTCCCATCCCCAGGGTGTGATCCCGATATTCCAGATCATGGGACGATCCGCGTTCATATCAAGATCAAGCATAAAGGTATTGATCCATACGGGTTCTCCCTTGTCAGTCAGGGCAGCTATAGCTTCTGCCGCGGCGATATCGCCCTCCTTGTAGGTGGGGGCGTCAAAATCCGCAAGCCTTACATAAAAGACCGCCATATAAGCTATGGAAAGAAGGGAGGCAACCCTCAATAAAGCAGCAAAAGCCTTTTTCCGTTTCCACCGGACAAATACCGCATTTCCAAAAAACAGCGCGGCAAAAAGGCAAAGGATCATATAGGGGGTTCCGCTGTGGAAGGAGTTTTGAAACATGACCCCTCTTACTGAGAGCGCCACAAGGAACAAAAATGAAATAACCGAAACAAAGAGGCTGATCCTGATCGCAGCAAATATGAGGAAACAGATGAGTAATATGAAGAGCATAATGAAAAATCCAGCGCGTGCGAAGTCTATCTTGCTTTCCGGATTCATAAGAGTCTTTACGTCCAGGGATAGGTTTCTGAATATGCTTAAAAAACCGTCCCTTACCGCAGCCCCTATATCGCTCCCGAAGCTACCGTTATATTTTGAATAGATATCGCGGTTGTAGGTATAGGCCGAAAAGAAGACCATACCAAGCATATTGTTTGCGGCATAATATATGACCATGATGACCCAGGGGATGAGAATGGAAACGACAAGAAGAAGATATCTTTTTATCATCCGAAGGAGCCATCTTATGAAGCTTTCCTTTTTTCTTATCTCCCAGTATATCTCGAGAATAAGGACTGCAACGGCTATCACGAAAAGACCGAAGGCCGAGATGAACATGGTGCCGAAGGTAAGTAGGACGGACCATGATATTATTATATAATTTCTTAATCGAAGCTCGTGGGTCCTGTAGAACTGCAAAAATTCAAGGAAGAGTAAGGAAAAGCCTATTCCCGCGATCTGTTCTGAGAGGATAGCCGGACCAAAGTCGTAGGAGCAGGAGACAAAGATGAAAAGTATGGGGAAAAGTGCTACAGCACGCTTCTTTTCGGTCTTTCCGTAGAAAAAGACCATGAGGGTCCACATGAGGGCGTAGAATAAAAAGAAACATATCCGCTGGAGGGAAACTGTCCTTGCCCCCAAGGACGCAAAGAAGGCGCTCATGTAATAGGAAAACGGCATATGCTGGGAGGAATAATCCGTATAGAGCTGATAACCGTCAACCATATCCCGGCCGGCAATCATTATGTCAAGCTCGTCAGTAGGGAACCACGGCGACCCAATAAGAAGATATTCCAGTGAAAAATAAAGGAGAAAAAGCAGGAGATACAGGAGAAAAGGAAATCTGAAAAACGCATATCTTATCTTTTCAAAAAAAACTCTCATTTCCTGCCTTGCTCCTTCAAATTGCACAATTAAAAATCATTCTATATCAGCTAAATGCTGCTTGTCAACGCTATCATAATGAACCCTCGACTCCGTCCCCGGGATTCATTATAATATACTGTCAGAAGGGTATTTGAAAGGAGAATCAATGGATGAAGGCACAGGTTCGCGAAGAAAAGAAACAATATGAATTTGTCTCGATAGATACGGCAAGCCCCTGCAATGCCAGGTGCATCTTTTGCTTCAATGACTGGGCAAATATCAAGGGAGCTATCATGCCGCCCGAGGTTTTTCAAAAAACGCTGCCGCTTCTTGATATGACAGGCTATGATGGTTTCTACGTCTCCTGCCTCTTTGAGCCCACATTAAATCCCGATTTTTGCAGGATTCTACAGATGATGCCGGAAAGTGGCAGGAATAAGGCCTTTTTTACAACAAACCTTGTGAAAAAACTTTCCGATGAAGATCTCCTCGCATTTTCAAAAGCGAATCTGGATCACATAAACATTTCCCTTGAAACCTATGATCAGGCGCTCTATGACAGGCTTACCGGGACAAAGGGAAGCCACTTTTATGAAAATCTTGAAAGACTCGGAGTCCTTGCAAAGGAAAACGGAATGAAGCTCCGCTTGATCACGATGATACTTAAAAGTAATATCGACGAGCTCCCCGAACTTATCAAAAGAGCAAAAAACGAGCTTTCTCCCGTCCGTCACGAGCTTAGGACGCCTTATTATTTCAAGGCTTCAAAGGAGCAGATGGACATAGCGGAGAGTGAGCTTCTGATGAGAAAAGAGCTGGATGTAAAAGGAAAAGCACTTCTCAATGCCGCAGGGGACGATGATAATATAATTATCGATCTTTCAAATGATCTTGAAAGCTTTGTGAAAAAGAGAAGCGAGGACTTCGACACTCATGTCACAAGCTTTGCGGAACGCCCCGGAAGCGCGAATTTCAGGGTCAGGATAGAGTCCGACGGCACCGGTCATTTTGGACATCGTATTGAAACAAAGGAGCTTTTTGACCTTCATGACATCAAAGATCCTAAGCAGTACTTCAACGATGCCCTTATCCGTCTTCAGGCACTTGAAGCTTCAAATTACTTTTTGGGTGAACTTTCGGAAAAGAAAAAAAGTCTCTTTTCATTTGCAAAAAAGAAGGAAAAAGGCGTAGCTGCCTTCCTCACGTTCCCGGTTGAGGTCTCTGATCTGCGCTTTCCTTCCTCACTTGATGAAGCAGTACTCTATGACGGGCGGTTCCTCCACATAAGCGGCTGGGAAGCTTCTTCAGCAAAGAACAATGTCGCCTCCGAAGAAAGGCTCTTTCTCATAAAAGATAAAGAACGATTCCTGGCATTCAGGCCTTTTTCAGTGAAAAGACCTGATGTGGCAAGCGCTCTTTCCGATGAGAGCCTTGAAAACAGCGGGTTTTACTGTGTGATAGATACAAAGGGACTTTCCCGTGTTGAAGAATTATCTCTTTACTGCGCGATCATTTCAGGAGAAAAGCTTACTGCTTTTGAACTCGCCTCTGTTTGATATGGTAAAATACCTACGTAAATGCCGGAGATAAATTAGTATTACCAAGGGTTTGACTAAAGATGGCGGGAGAAGTATCATGATCAGGATTGCCCTTTATCATGAAATTGGTCTGTCAAAGGAATGAGCATGCAAATTTCCCTTAAAAAAAAGCAGGATATTCAGTGGCTTGTCATATATGCGATCTTCGTTGCCGGTGTCATTATCATGCACCTTTTTATGAGGACGGATCTCTATGATGACGCGTTGAACATAGAACTGAATTCCGGCTATTCCGCCTTTGAATGGGTGAGCTTCAGGTACTATGCCTGGTCATCAAGATATATCCAGGAGTTCATCGGTTACTTTATACTCAAGGCGCCTGCAGTCTGGATGGTTCTTGATATTATCTTTGTTTCATTGATGCCCTTTTTCCTTACGGAAATAACCGGCGCAAAGGGGAGTGAGAGATATCTTGCTTTCTTTCTGCTGCCGCTCTATCCCATACTCCAGCAGTCCGAGGCGGGCTGGGGCTGCACGACCATGACCTATGTGTGGCCGGTATTCTTCGGGCTTCTTACTTTCTGGCTTTTCAAGAGGCTTTTGAATTCAGAAAAGATGAAGTGGTATCTTCTCGTCCCTTTCTATCTTTCAATGCTGATAGCCTCAAACCACGAGCTTCTTGCGGTTCTGATGATATGCGTATTCATCTATGAGGTCTTTGTCATGTTCCTGAAAAAGACGGCAGACAGAAAAAAGCTCCTCCTCATCCTCTTTGCCGTGATCCTTGGAGTGCTCAATATCGCTATCATAATGATGTCTCCCGGTTTAAAGGCCAGGGCATCAATAGAGGTCAGGTTCTTTGAGGGCTATGAAGCGCTTTCTGTCGTAAGGAGGCTTTATCTCGGGATCAACCGCTGTGTAAAGATATTTGTGACATCGCCGAACGCGATCTTTATTATCTTTACAACGATACTTGCCTTCCTTTCGCTGAAGAGGGCAAGGCATATCATCTCAAAGATAGTCTGCGTACTGCCTGCGGTATTTCTTTTTGCGATACACCTTGTCTATCCCGTGGCCTTTGTCACGAGCGATGTGTATGAGGTTCATTTTTCAGATCCGAATACCATAAACGTCCTGCTTTGCGGCGGGCTCATGCTATTGTTCCTTTCCTTCGCGATGCTTGTGGTCTTTCGGGACGATAAGGCAAAGGGCTTTTTGAATGTCATAGTCTTTGTGATAGGCTTTGCGACCACAGCGGCTATGGGTTTCTCCCCGACGATATATGCTTCAGGCTACCGCACATCGATCTTTACTTATTTCTCTCTTATATTCGTGATAATCTCAGTACTCGTTCACGAGGCAAAGAGAGTGGAGGATGAAGGGAAAAAGGTGATCGATTACCGTCCCCTTGTGATCACAGCCTTTGTGGTTGCAGGCTACATTTCAATACTGCAGGTTTTTGATTTCTGGAAGAGGGTCACATAGTATGTTTCTTGACTGGTTCAAAGGAAAAAAGGTTTTTATAACAGGGCATACGGGCTTCAAGGGCTCGTGGCTTTCAAGGCTTCTTGTGACTCACGGTGCGATAGTGCGAGGCTATTCACTTGAGCCGCCGACGAAGCACGATCTCTTTTCGCTTTCCGGGGTTTCAAACAAGATGGATTCTGTGATCGGCGACGTAAGGGATCTTGAGTCACTGAAGAAGGCATTTTCAGACTTCTCGCCAGAGATCGTCATGCATCTTGCGGCCCAGCCTATTGTCCGGGAGTCCTACAAAAATCCTGTTTATACCTACGAGACAAATGTAATGGGAACCGTTAACATACTTGAATGTGTGAGGCTTTCCGATTCTGTCCGCTCGGTTCTTAATGTGACGACGGACAAGGTCTACAAAAATAATGAATGGGAGTGGGGCTATCGGGAAGACGAACCTCTCGACGGCTACGATCCCTATTCGAACAGCAAATCCTGCTCCGAGCTTGTGACCCATAGTTATATAAATTCCTTTTTCAGGGAGAGAGATATCCCGGTCTCAACCGCGCGCGCCGGAAATGTCATAGGCGGCGGGGATTTTTCGCCGGATCGGATCATCCCCGATGCAGTCCGGGCAGCAGGGGAGGGGAAAGAGATAATAGTAAGAAATCCCAATTCCACCCGTCCCTACCAGCATGTTCTCGAGCCGCTCTACGCCTACCTTTTGATAGTGAAGGCGCAGTATGAAGACCATGAAGTGGCAGGCTTTTACAACGTGGGACCTGATGAAAGGGACTGCATCACAACAGGAGAACTCTGCGACATGTTCTGTGAGTCATGGGGGAGAGGACTTTCGTGGAGAGCTGAATCTGACAACGGACCTCATGAAGCGAATTTTCTGAAGCTTGACTGCTCAAGGCTGAAGAAGACCTTTTCCTGGAAGCCAGTATGGAGCGTTAAAGAAGCAGTTGAAAAAACAGTTGAATGGTCAAGAGTTTATTTTGACGGAGGGGACATTCCCTCTGAGATGGACAGAGAGATAGAGGTATTTTATGGGAAAATGGAGTAATGAAGAAGAGGCAAGAAAAGAGATAAGAAGTCTTGTAGAGGCTTTTTATCACGAATTCAGGGAGCCGTCAAACACAAAGGAGTTTCACGAGGGTGACCGTATAGGTTACGGCGGAAGGGTCTATGATGAGAAGGAGATGCAGTCGCTCGTTGACTCGGCATTGGACTTCTGGCTTACAACCGGGCGCTTTTCAGACCTTTTTGAAAAGGACTTTGCAAAGTGGATCGGCGTTAAATTCTGCCACCTCGTTAATTCCGGCTCAAGCGCAAATCTCATAGCTTTTTCGGTTTTGACTGCGCCGGAGCTAAAGGAGAGGCAGATCAAAAAAGGGGATGAGGTCATCACAGTTGCATGCGGCTTTCCGACCACGGTGACACCGATACTTCAGTACGGCGCTGTTCCCGTCTTCGTGGATGTCACAATACCCCAGTACAATATTGATGTCTCTAAGCTTGAAGAGGCCTATGATGAAAAAAAGACAAAGGCCGTCATGATAGCGCATACCCTCGGAAACCCCTTTGATCTTTCGGCTGTAAAGGCTTTCTGCGACAGGCATTCACTGTGGCTCGTCGAGGACAATTGCGATGCCCTGGGGTCAAAATATACTATAGACGGTGTCACGAAGTATACCGGTACCTGGGGAGACATAGGAACCTCAAGCTTTTATCCTCCCCATCATATGACGATGGGAGAGGGCGGGGCAGTCTATACAAACGATCCCCTACTTCACAGGCTTATACTTTCCTACAGGGACTGGGGGCGCGACTGCATCTGCCCGAGCGGCCATGACAATTTCTGCGGGCACAGGTTTGACGGTGACTACGGGACCCTTCCCCACGGCTATGATCACAAATATGTATACTCGCATCTCGGCTACAACCTGAAGGTGACCGATATGCAGGCAGCGATCGGAGTTGAACAGCTGAAGAAGTTCCCTGCATTCATCGAAGAACGAAGGAAAAACTGGAAATTCCTCAAAGAAAAGCTTGACGCTATTCCCGGAGTTGATGAAAAACTCGTCCTTCCCGAACCTGCGAAAAACTCTGAGCCTTCGTGGTTCGGCTTCCTGATCACTGTAAAGGAAGGCGCAAAGAAAAATGACGGAACAGCGATCACAAGAGACCTTGTAACGAGATATCTTGAAGATCACAATGTACAGACAAGGCTCCTTTTCAGCGGGAACCTGACACGCCATCCGGCATTTGATCAGATAAGGGAGACCGACGCTTACAGGGTTTCGGGCGATCTTACGACCACAGACAGGATAATGAACGATACATTCTGGATAGGCGTTTATCCGGGAATGAACGAGGACAAGCTTTCCTATATGGCAAAGCTCATAGAGGAGGTCATAGAATGAAGATAAGGCTTGCTGACTATGTCGCTGATTTTCTTGTTGAAAAGGGAGTGACTGACGTATTCTCCGTTGTAGGCGGAGGGGCCATGCATCTCAATGATGCCCTCGGGCACAAGGACGGCCTCCATGTCACATACAACCATCATGAGCAGGCCTGCGCTATTGCAGCGGAAGCCTACGCCCGTTACGAGAACAGGATCGCGGCGGTCTGCGTGACCACGGGTCCCGGAGGAACAAACGCCCTCACCGGTGTCTGCTGCGGCTGGCTTGATTCGATCCCGATGTTCATAATAAGCGGACAGGTGCGCTATGACACTACGGCCCGTTATTCAGAGCAGTTTACGGAAGGGCTTCCCCTTCGCGCTGTAGGCGACCAGGAATATGATAT
The DNA here is from genome assembly GCA_902772635.1 of uncultured Lachnospiraceae bacterium. Taxonomy (GTDB): domain Bacteria; phylum Bacillota; class Clostridia; order Lachnospirales; family Lachnospiraceae; genus RUG306. The sequence goes on from CACYBK010000112.1 coordinate 17,732, forward strand.
TACAAAGGCAGCAAAAGAGATGACAAAATATGCTGTCATGATAGAAGATCCGTTGACCATCCGCTATCATCTTGAAAGAGCCTGGCATCTCGCAAACACAGGCCGCCCCGGTCCCGTATGGATAGATATCCCTGTGAATTTCCAGGGAACGACTATAGAGACAGATGACCTTAAGGGTTATGACCCTGCAGAGGATGACAAGCTCCTTCCGCCTCCGGTTTCCGATGAGACCGTGAGTGACATCCTTGAGATGATAAAAACCGCAAAGCGGCCCGTCCTTCACGCAGGCTACGGCATCAGGCTTTCAGGAGGCTACAGGGTCTTTCGGGAGCTTGAGAAAAAACTCAATATCCCGGTAGTCACCTACTGGAATGCGATCGATCTCGTTGAGACGGACGATCCTCTTTATGTCGGCCGTGCCGGAAATATGGGCGACCGTCCCGGAAACTGGGCTATACAAAATGCCGACCTTATCCTTGCGATAGGTACGAGGATCTCGATAAGGCAGGTAGGCTACAATTTCAAGACCTGGGCACGCGCGGCAAAAGTAATAATGGTCGATATCGACAGGGCGGAGTTGAAGAAACACACACTTCATGTGGAAGTTCCGGTCTGGGCGGATGCGAAGGACTTCATGGAAAAGATGAATTCCCTTGCCTCCGACAATGTATTCGAAGGAGAGGACTGGAGGAAGACCTGCCTTGACTGGAAGAAGGACTATCCCGTGGTGCAGCCTGTACAGCGGAAGGAGACAGGGGTCGCCGCGAATGTTTACGCTGCCTTTGATATCATAAGCAGCAATATTCCCGAAGGCATGATGACAGTGGTCTCAAACGGCGCCTGCTGCGTTGCGGGCCATCAGACCTGGGTCATCAAGAAAGGCTCCCGCTTTCACAACAACAGCGCTATCGCGAGCATGGGCTACGGTCTTCCTGCAGCGATAGGCGCGTGCAGGAGTATCGGAGGAAAAGATCTGATCTGTCTTGAGGGCGACGGAAGTATCATGATGAACCTTCAGGAGCTTCAGACCGTGATCACAAACCGTCTTCCGATCAAGCTCTTCCTCATAAACAACAGCGGCTATCATTCGATCAGGATCACCCAGTCAAATCTCTTCTCAGAACATTCAAGGGTAGGAATAGGTCCTGAATCGGGAGACCTTTCATTCCCTAATTTTGAAAAGCTTGCAAAAGCCTTCGGCTTCCCTTATCTTTGCGCGAGGAGCAATCAGGAGGTCAAGGCTGCGCTTGACAGGGCGCTTGAAACGAAAGGGCCTGTGTTTACGGAGATATTCACGGACACGGACCAGAGATGGGAGCCAAAGAGCAGTACAAAGAGGCTCCCTGACGGAACCCTTGTAAGCCCGCCTCTCGAGGATCTTGCACCCTTCCTGCCGCGTGAGGAACTGAAGAAGCAGATGTTCATACCGATGGTTCCGGAAGGCTGATATGAAGGGAGCTATAATCACAGGGCCGACCGGTGCGGTGGGACGGGCTCTTATCGAAACCCTGATTGAAAACGGCATCAAGGTCCTTGCGGTCACAAGAAAGAATACAAAAAGGCTTTCAAATATTCCCTCTTCACCGCTTGTCCGGACTGTAGGGCTTGATCTTTCAGAGTTAAAGAGCCTTCCTGATACAGTAAGCTCTCTTCCCGGAGAATACGACGCCTTCTATCATCTCGGCTGGGCGGACACCTTCGGGGAGGACGCGAGGAATGATGTAAGAAGCCAGCTAATGAATGTGGGCTATTCAGTTGACGCCATTGAAGCGGCAGCAAAAATAGGGGCGAAGACCTTCATTGGCGCAGGCTCCCAGGCTGAGTACGGGAGACATGAAGGAGCTCTTTCCGAAAAAACTCCCTGCTTCCCGGAGAACGGCTATGGCATCGCGAAGCTTGCGGCTGGCGAGTTTACGAGGCTTCGAGCCTCACAGCTTCAGATAAAGCATGTCTGGACACGGATCCTTTCAGTGTACGGTCCCTGTGACGGGAAAGGCACGATGATAATGTCGGCCATAAGGACTCTGCTTGATGGAGAACGTCCCTCCCTCACGAAAGGCGAGCAGCTTTGGGATTATCTTTATTCAAAGGACGCGGGGAGAGCGCTTTATCTTCTCGGAGAGAAAGGGAAAGACCAAAAAACATACTGTCTCGGAAGCGGGACAAAAAGGCCTCTTCGTGAATATATGGAGGAGCTTCGGGATGCGATAGACACTTCACTTCCCCTTGGCATAGGGGAGCGTCCCTATTCAAAGAACCAGGTAATGAGCCTCTTTGCGGACATATCGGCTTTGACAGAGGATACAGGCTTTGTTCCCTCTTATTCATTTTCAGAGGGGATAAAAGAAACTATAGACTGGGTCAGGAAAGAATCATCATGAAAAAAATAAGTATAATGATCCCCTGCTACAATGAGGAGGAGAACGTCGTTCCGATGAGCGAGGCCGTGACGGAGCTTTTTGAGAAAGAGCTGCCGCAGTATGACTATGAGATATTATTCATAGATAATGCCTCGACGGACAACACCCGTCCGCTCCTCCGCGAGATCTGCAGGAAGAACAAAAAGGTCAAGGCGATCTTCAACGCCAAGAATTTTGGGCAGTTCAATTCTCCCTTTCATGGCATGCTCCAGACCACCGGTGACTGCACCATTACAATGGTCTGCGATTTCCAGGATCCCCTCGACCTCATCCCGAAGTATCTGAAAGAATGGGAAGACGGCTACAAGATAGTCATCGGGATCAAGTCAAAGAGCAAGGAAAATCCTTTGATCTATCACCTGCGGTCCCTTTATTACAAATTCGTAAAGAAGTTTTCGGATGTGGAGCAGATCGAGCATTTCACGGGCTCCGGGCTTTATGACAAGGATTTCATAGAGGTCCTCCGGAATCTTCACGATCCGACGCCTTTCCTTCGCGGGATAGTGGCGGAGCTTGGCTTCAAGATCAAAAGGATAGAATACGAGCAGCCGAAGAGGCGTGCGGGAAAGACCCACAACAATTTCTGGACCCTGTACGACGCGGCAATGCTTTCGATCACGTCGTACACGAAGATAGGCCTTCGTATAGCGACCTTCATCGGGATCATAGTTGCCTTCATCAGTCTTGGCATAGGTATAGTTTACCTCATCATGAAGCTGATCTGGTGGGAGCGGTTTTCGGCCGGTATGGCGCCAATGCTTATCGGGATGTTCTTCCTCGGTTCGCTCCAGCTTTTCTTCATAGGCCTTATCGGAGAGTACATCATGAACATGAACAAGAGGCTTATGAACAGACCCCTTGTTGTGGAAGAGGAGAGGATCAATTTCGAAGAGGAAGAGAGCAAAGATCTTAAAGAGAACAAATCATGATAAATCTTTTGTGGAGAGGGATCAGAAAGCTTGCCATAGGCTTCCTTCGGCTTATATTCAAGATCCTTCACAAGGACCTTACGAAGGAAAAAGAGGAGGGCTTCGTCCAGTTTGTGAAGTTCGGTCTCGTAGGACTTTCAAATACCGTGATATCCTATGTCACCTACGTGATCTTTCTGTTCATCTTTGAAAAGGCAGGCATCTTCCCTGAATGGGATTATCTCATAGCGCAGGGGCTCGCCTTTGTGATCAGCGTAGCCTGGTCCTTCTACTGGAACAACAAATATGTCTTCAAAGAGGAGGAGGGGGAGAAGAGGAATATCTTCCTTGCTTTGCTTAAGACCTATGCATCCTACGCCTTCACGGGGCTGTTTTTGAACAGTGTGCTTTCCTATCTCTGGGTGGATGTGCTTCACTGGTCAAAGCTCATCGCGCCGATCATCAACCTTCTTGTGAGCGTTCCCGTGAATTTCTTCATGAACAAGCTCTGGGCCTTCAGGACGAAAAAGAAGGAGTGAGCCTCTGAGATTCGCATAAGTAGAGCGTGCCTTGAAAAGAGGCACGTTCTTTATTATAATCGAAAGGATGATTATTTTCAGAAAAAGAAAGGATGATCGCCATGAAAAAGAGACTGATGAAGCTGTTCTCGATAGTCCTTAGCTTTGCCCTTTCCTTCACATTTTTTGGCACAGTTTCCTTCGCGCAGTATGAAGGCACGGATCCAAACTGGGACAAGTATTCCTCTGATTATTACTACAGGCAGATGAATGACGAGCAGAAGGAACTCTATGACAAGCTCTATGAAGAATGCATGGAGCTTCTTACAACAGAGCGTGACTGTACCAACATTGAGAAAGGTGATTACTATACAGATTACGTGGAGTATGATGAGTCACTCGGATCGCTTGAAAGAGAAGGTCTGGTTGCTGCTACCGTCTATACCTTCTCGAATTCAAATCCCCAGTTTTATTTTCTGGCGGGAGACAGCGTGTATCTTCGTTCCAGTTATATTGGCTCTCACTACAGATATCAGATATGCATAAGGGTCTATGACGAGTTCGCACATGGATCAGACAGAGCAGAATATACCGAGAGGTTTTCTTCAACGATCAACGGATATATGGGCACGGTGAATCTCGGACAGAGTGATTATGAAAAGGAGAGTATTGCTCACGACATAATTACTACAAAACTTAGTTACGATCTCGAAGCAAAATACAACCAGTCGAGCGCCGGCGCTTTCCTTACCAATTCTTCGGTCTGCGCCGGATATTCAGAGGGGTTGGAACTCTTATTAAACGGCGCGGGGCTCGAATGTATTCCCGTTACAAGTGAAGATCACGAGTGGCTTCAAGTGAAGCTTAACGGTACATGGTACGCTGTTGACGCAACATGGGATGATCCTACAGGTTTCCTGTCCCTTCCGACCCATAAATATCTTAATGTAAGTGATAAAACCTTACTCAAGGCAGATAAGGAATCGAGTGATATGAAAGGCGCTCATGTGCCGCTTTCTTATTATACCCGTTTGAACCGTCCGGCCTGCCTCTATGATTATCCTGACAGTGATCCGAACGCGAAGCCCGATGATCCGGTAGAACCTGAGGATCCCGATGATCCTGAAAATCCTGACCCTGTAGATCCAAAAGATCCCGAGAATCCTGATGATCCCGGAGTTCCGGATCCTGTTGATCCCGAAGATCCCGAAAACCCCGACCCTACAGACCCCGAGGATCCTGAAAATCCGGATCCCGTTGATCCCGATCCCACCAGGCCTGAGCCCGATGGAACCGGTGCCGATGATTACGGGACTAGCGGAACCTATGCGAACGAAGACGGCGACATCGCGCTTTTCAGGCTCTATAATCCAAATTCAGGGGAACATTTCTATACCACCAACGTGGCTGAACGAAGGTCATTGATCGCTGAGTATGGCTGGAGGGGCGAAGCATTGATAGGCTATTTCCCTGCGAATGCTTCCTTTGACGTTGTACCTATGTTCAGATTCTGGAATCCCAACACCGGCGACCATCACTATGCGTCGGATCCCGTTGAGATCAGGAATGTCTTGATCGCCGGATGGACAGCCGAGGGAACCTCTTTCTATTCTCTGAGGGAAGGCGCGGGTATCCCGATATACAGGCTTTACAATCCAAACGCAGTGACAGGAACGCATCATTATACTTCAGACAAGGCGGAGAAGGATCGTCTTGTGAGCCTGGGCTGGAGAGATGAAGGAATATCCTGGTATGCAGCGGCAAAATAAGAAAAGAGGTAGGTGAAATGGACTATGAAAGGCTTGAAAAGGCGCTTTTGGCGATAAAAGAAAAGACGGATTTTGTCCCGAAGGTGGGACTTGTACTTGGAAGCGGACTCGGAGGCTACGCGGAGTCCGGTGGCATGGATGTCGTGACTCATGTTGAATACAAGGACATCCCGGGCTTCCCGGTTTCGACAGCTCCCGGGCATATGGGAAGATATGTTTTCGGATACGTCGGAGAGAACAGGGTGCCTGTCGTATGCATGCAGGGCCGCGTTCATTATTATGAGGGCTATGACATGGAGGATGTGGTGCTTCCGGTGAGGCTGATGGGGCTTATGGGAGCAAAGATCATCTTCCTCACAAACGCAAGCGGCGGGATCAAGGATGGCTTTACGGCCGGAGATCTCATGCTGATCACAGACCAGATCTCATTTTTCGTGCCTTCGCCCTTGAGAGGAAAAAATGAAGAGCGCCTCGGAGAGAGATTTCCCGACATGTCTGAGATCTTTGACAAGGACTTAAGAGACCTTGCAAGAAAAAAGGCGAAGGGGCTTTCCATCGACCTCAAGGAAGGGGTCTATGTACAGACCAAGGGACCGAATTATGAGTCGCCCGCCGAAATACAGTTTTTAAAGGCTATAGGGGCGGATGCGGTCGGGATGAGCACCACTTGCGAGGCGATAGCCGCAAATCATATGAAAAAGAAGATAATAGGCATCAGCTGCATCTCGAACCTCGCTGCCGGAATATCAGAGCACCCTCTTTCAGGCGAAGAGGTGATAGAGGCAGGAAAGACGGCGGCGCCGAAATTTACGGCTCTTGTGACTGCTATTATCAATGATCTTTGATTAAAAAAGGAGCGATGGAGTGAACACAAAATTCATAAACGCAAAAATATTGAAGACCAATGACGATCATACCTTCAGCATCATCGACGGTGAAGTCTGGGTGAAGGGAAATGAGATCATCTTTGCCGGTGAAAAGGACAAGGGACCTTCAAAAACAGCGGATGAGTCCGGCGGTCCTATAGTCTGGGAGCGTACCATTGACTGTGAAGGAAACCTCATCATGCCGGGACTCAAGGATGCCCACACCCACACGGCAATGACCTTCCTCCGCTCCTTTGCAGACGATCTTCCGCTTTCGGACTGGCTTTATAAACAGGTCTTTCCGAGAGAGGGACAGCTTACGGAAGACGATATCTACTGGCTTGATATCCTCGGTATCATGGAATACCTCACCAGCGGGATTACATCAAACTTTGATATGTATTTCTTTCCCCAGAAGAACGGGAAGGCCTCAAACGACTGCGGTTTTCGGACCGTCCAGACCTCGGGCTTCAACAACTTCGGGAGCAGCATAGAGGAAGTCGAAGAGCGTTATCTTGCGGTAAACGAGATAGGGCCGCTTCAGTCCTTTATTATGGGTTTCCACGCGGAATATACAACCTCGATGGAGCGTATGGAGGGGATAGCGAAGCTCTGTGAGAAGTACAAGTCCCCCTGCTTCCTTCACAATTCGGAAACGGAGGATGAGGTAAAGGGCTGCATCGAGCGATACGGAAAGACTCCTACAGAGCTTACCGAAAGCCTCGGGATGTATGAATACGGCGGAGGCGGCTACCACTGCGTCTGGTTCTCAGACAAGGACTTTGAGATATTCAAACAGCACAATCTTTACGCGGTCACAAATCCTGCGTCGAACCTGAAGCTCGCAAGCGGGATCGCTCCGGTGAAGAGGTTCCTTGATGAAGGGATAAATCTTGCCATAGGAACCGACGGGCCTGCCTCAAACAACGCCCTTGATATGTGGAGGGAGATGTATCTCACATCCACGCTTTCAAAGGTCCGCGAGATGGATGCCGCATCGATAAAGGCGGACGAGATACTCTATGCGGCAACCGCCGGCGGCGCTCACGCAATGAACCTCAAGGACTGTGACAGGATAGAGGAAGGGAAGAAGGCAGACCTTATCCTTATCGACCTTCAGCAGCCAAATATGCAGCCGGAGAACAATATCGTAAAGAACCTTGTATATGCAGGCGGAAAGCAGAACGTGATACTTACAATGGTGGACGGGAAAGTTCTTTACGAGAACGGGAAGTACAATATCGGTTTTGAGCCGAAGGATATTTACAAAAAAGCAAATGAGATTATAGGAAGGATGCGTTAAAGAAAGTGGAATATTCAGTCAATAACCTTCGCCGCATGTATCTTGAGTTTTTCGAGAGCAAGGGGCACCTCAAAATGGATAGCTTTTCGCTGGTGCCGAAGAATGACAACAGCCTGTTACTTATCAATGCGGGAATGGCGCCGCTGAAGCCCTATTTTACGGGGGAGGAGGTTCCGCCGAGGACACGTGTCACTACATGTCAGAAGTGCGTCCGTACAGGCGATATAGAAAACGTCGGAAAAACGGCGAGGCATCTTACCTTTTTTGAGATGCTCGGAAATTTCTCCTTCGGGGATTATTTCAAGGAGGAGGCTCTGACCTGGTCATGGGAATTTCTCACGGAAGTCCTGAAGCTTGACAAGGAGAGGATCTATCCCACCATCTTTGAAAATGATGATGAGGCCTTTGAGATCTGGCACAAAAAGATTGGTCTTCCGGCTGATCGGATCAAGCGCATCGGCCGTGACGAGAACGGAAAGAGCGACAATTTCTGGGAGCATGGCGCAGGACCCTGCGGTCCCTGTTCTGAAATGTACTATGACAGGGGAGAGGAGTTCGGCTGCGGCAAGCCCACCTGCGGAGTAGGCTGTGATGACTGCGACAGATACATGGAGATCTGGAACGACGTATTTACGCAGTTTGAAGGCGACGGAAAAGGGGGCTACACAGAACTCAAACAAAAGAACATCGATACCGGAATGGGACTTGAGCGGCTTGCCCTTGTGATGCAGGGGGTTGATTCGGTCTTTGACATCGATACCATGAGAGCTATCAGGGACAGGGTATGTGCTCTTTCAAACAAGACCTATGAGACAAATGAAAAGGATGATGTCTCTATAAGGCTTATAACAGATCATATCAGAAGCTCGACCTTCCTTGTATCCGACGGGGTTCTTCCTTCAAACGAGGGAAGGGGCTATGTGCTGAGAAGGCTGATAAGAAGGGCTGCCCGCCATGGAAGGCTCCTCGGGATCGACGGTGCCTTTCTCGCAAAGCTGTCAGAGACCGTCATCAGTGAGTGTGAGGACGGCTATCCCGAGCTTTCAAAGAACAGGGATTTTATCACGAGGGTTCTTTCAGAGGAGGAGCAGAAGTTCAATGCCACAATAGACCAGGGGCTTTCCATCCTCTCCGACCTTTGCGACAAGCTTTCGACAGACAAAAAGAAAGTACTCTCGGGTGAGGATACCTTCAGGCTTTATGATACCTTTGGCTTCCCCGTTGACCTTACAGAGGAGATACTTTCAGAAAAGGGCTTTTCCTATGACATGGAGGGCTTTCTCGAATGTATGGAGGAACAGAGAACCCGTGCACGCGCGGCCAGGAAGGTCTCAAACTATATGGGTAAGGACGCGACAGTATATGAAAAGCTTGACAAGTCCCTTTCAAGCTCCTTCACAGGCTATGATCAGACATCGGATGAAGGTGTCGTCAAGGCGCTCACGACTGAAGAAGAGGTGGTTGATGAACTGAAAAAAGGTGATAAGGGCTGTATAGTTACAGACATCACACCTTTTTACGGTACGATGGGTGGCCAGTGCGGAGATACCGGCGTGATAGAAGGGCCGGACGGTCGGTTCAATGTCTATGACACCATTCATCTTTCCGGTGGAAAGATAGGCCATATCGGAGAGGTAGAGGAAGGCAGCATCAAAAAAGATGACAGGGTAAAGCTCATTGTCGATCAGGGCTTGAGAAAGGAGATCGCAAAGAATCATTCAGCGACTCACCTTTTACAGGCTGCCCTTCGGGAGGTACTTGGCGAGCATGTGACCCAGTCGGGGTCTGATGTGAACAGTGACCGCCTCAGGTTTGACTTCACCCATTTTTCAGCCATGACTTCCGAAGAACTGAAAAAGGTGGAAGACATCGTAAATGAAAAGATAGAAGAGGGACTTCCGGTAAAGACCGAGATCATGAGCCTTGCCGAAGCAAAGAAGACCGGTGCCATGGCTCTATTCGGAGAGAAGTACGGGGAGAGTGTAAGAGTAGTCTCCATGGGCGACTTTTCAACGGAGCTCTGCGGCGGAACCCATGTGAAAGATACAAAGGACATAAGAGCATTTTCAATAGTCTCTGAGTCAGGTGTTGCAAACGGCGTGAGGCGTATAGAAGCGATTACGGACCGGGCGGTCTTTGAACATTTCAGGGCTACGGAAGAAGAAGTAAGGAAGGCAGCAGGACTTTTGAAGACCAGTCCCGACGGGCTTTCCGAGAAGATAGAGAAACTTCTCAAAGAGGAAAAGGAGCTCAAAGCTGAAATCTCGAGGCTCAAGGCCGATGCCGCGAAGGCTGCGTCAGACTCTGCCGAGACAAAAGAAGAAGAGTACAACGGGATCAAGGTTGTATTCCAGAAAACGAGCGGACTTGACATGAATTCATTAAGGAGCGTTGGCGATGACTTAAAGGCTGCCGCTCTTTCGCATGACAAAGCCGCGGCAGCTGCATTCGTTATTTTCGGAGAAGCGGACGGAAAGGCTTTCCTTGTTTCCATGGCGACTGAAGGAGCAGTAAAGAAGGGCTTTTCTTCAGGAGATCTCATCAAGGCCGCAGCTCCTGCGATCGGCGGCGGAGGCGGGGGAAGACCTGAAATGGCACAGGCCGGAGGCAAGAATCCCGCGGGCTATGAAGAAGCAATGGAGAAGGCAAAGGCTTATCTTGCCGCACTCTAAAAGAGGGAGCAAAGGGGCTTTGAAGCAAAAGGGGGAGAGCAGCTTATGGCATTAAGGGAAATGAAGCTTTGCTGTCAGTCATGCGGGAGGGAATTTACTCTGCCGCAGGCCGAGATAGATGCTTATTGGGAGCAGGGAATGGACATTCCGGTATTCTGTTCCCTTAAATGCCAGATGAAGGGCTGGGATCCTGAAGCTGTCCGTTGGGCGAAGTACAGAAGGACAAAGGATTCAAAATAATGGCGCTAAAACAGTTTCAAAGCGGTGAAAAGATCCATTCAAAGGGAGAACCCTTAAAGGAGTATGAACTCGTACTCAAAGGGTCGGTCGCTCTTTCCATAAGCAGGGGGACAAGCGTAGAACTGTACCCCGGCACCATTATCGGACCGCTTGATGAAAAGGACGGAAAGTATATAAAGGACTATACAGCCAAAGGGGATGTAATGCTCTATGGCTACAGTCTCGGGGAAAGCGGCCTGGTAAGCTATATCGTCGATCAGAATACAAAGATCGCTCCCCAGATGGCCTCCGCTTCCTTAAAGAACATTCACTCCCTCAAGGAATCAATAGCGTTTTTGTCGGAATACGCTTTGAGGAAGAAGGAGGACATCGAAAAGCGGAAAACCGAGTATAAGGAGCTATGCGCACGCCTGAAAAAGCGGGCAAAGGTCTTTCCGGAGCTGAAGATAATCCCGGATCCTCCGGATATCTCGATGGAAGCCTGGAGAGAGGACTTTATCGACGCTCTCTTTGAAAACGATGAAGTCCTGAAGGAGAAAATGTTTACTCTCGGTGCCGCTGTCTGCACCGGTATCGTAATGACGGTGGCTTCCTTTGCGAGAAAGCTGATGGACTCTGTATTAACGATAGACCAGTATATCGCTGAGCTCGAGGAAACAAGTCATGATTTCCTGATTGCTTATGACGCTTTGGACACCGAACAAAAGAACCTCGAGCACGCGAAGGAGCTTGACCGTGCAATGACAAGGGGCACTATGCCGGATCTTTCAAAGGCTGCGGAGACAATAGTCAATTACTCGGGACTTGAAAAGGAAAAACGTGAGGAGTTCTTTACTCTATTCAATGAATATGCGTCTCTCCCCGACAGATCGGACAGCTCGGATGACATGAGAAAGCTCAGGCGTAAGCTTACCCAGTGGTTTTATCGGATCTATGAAGGCGTATTCTTTAAGAGCCTTGAAGAAAAGAAGCTTCCCATAGAGATCAAAATGTTCTTAAATACCGGCTTTTTCGATCCCAAGCTTGCCGGAGAGGACAATACCGTTCTTCTTTTCAATTATGTCGTGGACTATGATCCCGATCCGAAGGAAGAGGTATTCACAGCTTATGAATGGCTTCTGAGGGTATATGAAACAAAGAACGTTCCCTCAAGAAATGAGTTTGATATGGACTACCCCGCTTCTCTTCGTGAAAGGAAGATGAACGGGGAAATAACCGAGCAGATGTATGAAAGATTCTTGAAGGATCCGGCGGAAATGGTCCGTTTTGAGATGAAGAATCTCTTTGAACTCGGAAACAGGATGACCTTCGGACGCCCTTCAGTATTCTTCCCGTTCTTCGATTCTGTAAATGTCCAGATGCCGCTTGAGAAGATATATATGACCGCGGAGAGGATCAGAGAGGAGCTTGCGACGCTTCGGGAGCTTGATTACCAGTGCTTTTTCAGGGAGGATATCTATCAGAATGAAAAAGCGGGCATTCCCCAGATGGTAGTCCACAACGAGTACCTTCCCTATTTCATCCTGATGCCAAACTGCGGCTCTCGTTCCGTCCTCTGGCAGGAAATAGAGGGGAAGAAGCGTTCGACCCATTCAAGGATGCTGATGCCACTTTTCAATCTCGAGGACCTTTCGGACTCTATCACACAGGTTTGCGGGGAATTTCGCTGGGAGATGTGCAAGACGGAGCAGGGCGTCCACTGGAATGATCTTTCTGAGCCCTCGCTTACTGCTGAATATTGTGATTATCTTCAGTATTTCAGAAAGAACCAGTCGCTGAATCCGGAGCAGAGGGAAAAGGTCAAAAAATCCCTTCAGAAAGCAGGAAACAACTACAGACGTGTATTTGCTTCGGATTATCTTGTCTATATCAAATATGAGTCAAAGGGGGCACTTCGCCTAAACAAGGTGGCACGGGAGATACTCTTTTCCTATTGTCCATTCGGTGCAAAGGCGAGGGAGACTGTGGGGCAGAACCCCCAGTATCAGCCTCTCATCAACAGGATGCAAAACAAGACATCTCAGAAGGCAAGACCGGTTTCAAATATCAAACAAAAGCTTGAAAACAAGGGGGAACGTGTTCCCGAGGAGATTGAAAAGGAACTGGCATATTACAGGATGTAGGAAGGCTTTAGGAAAGGTTGTAGCAAAGTGACTCTAAAATATTTCATAGTATTTTTTATCTCAATGGTCCCGCTTGTCGAGCTTCGCGGAGCGATACCATTTGCAGAAGGGTATTATGCCGCGAATCCCGCGGAATTCAATATCATACTCGCCTACATATTGATAATGATAGGGAATATGATCCCGGTTCCTATAATTTTCTTCTTTGCACGGAAGGTTCTTGAATGGGGAAAGGACAAAAAGGTAATAGGGAAGTTCTTTACGTTCTGTCTTGAAAAGGGGCACAAGGGCGGAGAAAAGCTTCTCTCAAAGGCGAAGGGCGGCGTGTATCTTGCCCTCCTTCTCTTTGTCGGGATACCTATCCCGGGGACGGGCGCATGGACAGGAACTCTTGCGGCGTCTATCCTTGATATGGATTTCAAAAAGAGCGTCCTTGCCGTTATAGGAGGGGTTTTGATGGCAGGAGTGATAATGATGGCCTTGTCCAAGGTTGTGATAGGTGTTGTCACCTGATCTGAATTGATGTAAAAAAAGCCCTTCACGGAGCATTCCGTGAAGGGCTTATATTTTGTATCAGCTTCCTATGATGTCCCTGTACCATTTCAGGGAATCAAGATATGAGGTGTAGATACGATCCTCGTCAAGACTCTTCAAGATGATCTCTCTTGAAACTGCGGGCCAGTTGCCGGCCTCATACTTGATCACGAAATCAAGGGCAGGATAGAGAGGTCCGTCATGATCCAGGAGAGCCTTTCTGATATTTGAAGAGACCGTGATCCTTGTGAGGGCATCCTCCATTGTGGTATCAAGCATTATATCTATGAGTGAGAACATCCCAAGGAGGAAGAGCTCTTCTGTTTCCATTCCAAGATAAAACTGTGAGGCTAGGGTTTCCGCAAAACGCGCCCTTATCATAGAGATCCTCATGATCTCAGAAGGCTTGTCAGAGCAAAGAGCCTTTGTGACAGCGGTATTGATCCATTTCTTCAGCTCGACCTGTCCGAGAAGGGCAGCTGCCTGACGAACAGATGAGATATTCGAGTTCAGGGTCATCTTGTTTACGATCGAGAGAAGTGAAACAACGAGGGCGGCATCCTGCTCGATGACCTTTGCCGCGTCTGTAAGGTCGAAATCAGGCTTGTTGACTACATTGAGGAGCCTGATATAGTTCGCCTTCAGAGGAGAGAGGGCAGTGTCGGAATTCTCCTTCGGCACCCTGAAAAACTCGCCCTGATAAAGGTCTGAGGGTCCGTCCTTTTTCAGACTGTCAAAGGCGCCCTCGGTATCGATATTTGAAATAAGTATCCTGATGTTCGGGAAGTACTTCCTGATGAAGAGCCTTATAGCCTGCATATTCGCGCTCTTCGCATCAAGGAAGAGGATGTCGGAAAGCTTGAAGATGGGCTGATAAGCAGCAAACTCAGTCTGCGGTATCTCGCGGAATGCAATCTGAAAGCCCATTTTCTTGAGTTCGGCAAGCCGAATAATATTCTGCTCCGTAGGTTTGACATCACTGTCAAGGAGCAGGACTGTCATTTTCGGAGGTACAAGGCACTGTCTCTTGAGATCCGAATAAATCGCAAGGGAATTGACGGGAACAAAGACCTCCCTGTCACCCGAAAGAACCGCGAGACCGGCGCTCTGCACGACTTCGAATTCCGCGACATTTCCGGCACCGTCAAGTGACGCTGTTCCGAGAAGGAGCGGGTTCTTGAATATCTCGTTTTTTCTGGCATAGACTATGTATGCACTGACAAGCATCTTGTCATTAAAAACGGGAACCAGAGTAGCGAGCATGTTGTTTTCCTCCAAGTAATAGCAAAATTTACATACTACCTTGACTATAATAACAGTTTTGATAAAAATACACAATAAAAGCTTGAAAATTGATAAAATAATTGTGCTTGACATGTGGATGAGGCAGGAAGACGCGTAAAAAACGCTGTTGACTGAGGAGTTTTTTGTGTTATAATGCCCTCTGTGTCTTAAAAAATGCCGAGAGCCCGCACGGTACGCCAAAAATCTGCGGCCGAAGGGAGGGATAAAGAGATGTCGAGCGTTACAGTAAAAGAAAATGAGTCTTTGGACAACGCACTCCGCCGTTTCAAGAGGAGCTGCGCAAACGCAGGTATACTGCAGGAGATCAGGAAGCGTGAGCATTACGAGAAGCCGAGCGTTAAGCGTAAGAAGAAATCTGAGGCAGCCCGCAAGCGCAAGTTCAAGTGATCAAAAACGAAACATTTTATGATTTTTCAAAGCCGCAAAGAAGTATTTTTGCGGCTTTTCTTCTGTCAGAAAGAGTATTATGAAGGATATTGAAGAGATCAAAAGAAGAAGGACCTTTGCTATAATATCACACCCTGATGCGGGAAAGACCACACTTACGGAAAAATTCCTGCTCTACGGCGGACAGATCAATACCGCAGGATCGGTAAAGGGAAAGGCCACAGCCCGACACGCGGTTTCGGACTGGATGGAGATAGAAAAGGAGAGGGGAATATCCGTAACGAGCTCAGTGCTCCAGTTTGAGTACCGGGATTACTGCATCAACATACTCGATACCCCCGGACACCAGGACTTTTCGGAGGATACCTACAGGACCCTGATGGCTGCGGATTCCGCCGTGATGGTGATCGATGCTTCAAAGGGCGTTGAGCCCCAGACCAAGAAGCTCTTTAAGGTAGTATCGATGAGGGGCATCCCGGTATTCACCTTTATAAACAAGATGGACCGTGACGCGAAGGATACCTTCGAACTCCTTGATGATATAGAAAATAATCTCGGCCTCTCAGTCTGTCCAATTAATCTCCCAATAGGCTCCGGAAAAGAATTTCGGGGGATATACGACAGGAATACAAAAAATGTCAGGATCTTTTCCGATACTATGAAGGGGACAAAGGAAGGAAAGGAGCAGGATATAGCGCTTGATTCTGACAAGCTTGCCGCCTTTGTTTCCGAAGATGAAAAGGAAAGCTTAAACAGTGTCCTTGAACTTCTTGATGGGGCCGGGGAGGAATTCGATCTTGAGAAGGTTCGAAACGGAAAGCTTTCACCGGTCTTCTTCGGGTCTGCCCTTTTGAACTTCGGAGTTGAGACCTTCCTTCATTATTTTCTTCAAATGACGACACCGCCTCTCAAAAGAAATTCGGACAAGGGAATGATAGAGCCTGATTCTTCTGATTTTTCCGGCTTCATTTTCAAGATCCAGGCGAACATGAACAAGGCTCACCGCGACAGGATAGCCTTTATGAGAATAGTTTCCGGGAAATTTGAGTCCGGAATGACGGCCTTTCATGTGCAGGGACAAAAGGAGATAAGGCTCTCCCAGCCCCAGGTCATGATGGCGGAGGAGCGGCACGTGGTGGATACCGCCTTTGCCGGCGACATTATAGGACTCTTCGATCCCGGTATATATTCGATCGGTGACACCGTGACGACCTCAAAGGAGCACTTCGCTTTTGAAGGCATACCGACCTTCGCACCCGAGCATTTTGCAAGGGTTCGGCAGGTCGATACCATGAAGAGAAAGCAGTTCATGAAGGGCATAGAGCAGATCGCGCAGGAAGGCGCAATCCAGATCTTTCAGGAGTACAATACCGGCATGGAGGAGATCATAGTCGGCGTCGTCGGTGTGCTGCAGTTTGATGTACTGAAGTTCAGACTCACCCATGAATACAATGTCGAGATAGGTCTTGAGAACCTGCCTTATGAATACATCCGCTGGGTTGAAAACGAAGGAATAGATATGGAAAGCATCAGCGGCACGAGCGATATGAAGAAGGTGAAGGATCTGAAGGGTAGACCGCTCCTTCTCTGGGCGAACGAGTGGTCCATAAGGATGACGGAGGAGCGTAACAAAGGCCTCATCCTATCCGAGTTTGCAAGAAACTGATCACAGGAAAAAATAATGATAGATTTCAATGTTCCGACATTTACCGGAAGAGAATTTTCATATATGAAAGAGGCCGTGGATTCAAAGAAGATCTGCGGCGACGGACAGTTTACGAAGAAATGCGAGAAGTGGATAGAGGAGAGGTTCAATGCCAAAAAGGTCCTCCTCACGACCTCTGCGACCTCCGCCCTTGAGATGGCATGTTATCTTTCAGGTATCAGGGCGGGAGATGAAGTGATACTTCCAAGTTTCACCTTTTCTTCCACCGCAAACGCGCCCGTGCTCTTTGGCGCGCGTCTCGTCTTTGTCGATATCAGACCCGATACCATGAACATCGATGAAAAAAAGATAGAGGAAGCGATCAGCGAAAAAACGAAGGCGATCATCGCTGTCCATTATGCCGGAGTCTCCTGTGAAATGGACACTATTATGGATATCGCAAAAAGGCATGGTCTCAAAGTCATAGAGGATGCGGCCCAGGGCATAATGAGTGAATACAAGGGGAGACCGCTTGGCACAATAGGTGATTTCGGCTGCTTCTCCTTCCATGAAACGAAAAATTATTCAATGGGAGAGGGCGGCGCTATCCTCATCAATAATGAGTCCGATATTCTTCCCGCAGAGATAATGCGCGAGAAGGGCACGAACCGCGCCCAGTATTTCAGAGGCCAGGTGGACAAGTATTCCTGGGTGGACTACGGCTCAAGCTATCTGCCAAGCGATATCAATGCCGCATATCTCTGGGCACAGCTTGAGATAGCAGACGAGATCAATGAAGACAGGCTCTCTACCTGGAAAAAGTATGATGAGACACTTCGTCCGCTTGAAAAAGAAGGAAAGCTCCAACTTCCTGTGATTCCAAAAGATCTGGTCCATAACGCCCATATGTATTATGTGAAGCTCTCTGACCTTTCAGAGAGGACAGCCTTCATCTCACATCTTAAGGAAAACGGCGTCCAGTCAGCCTTTCATTATGTTCCTCTTCATTCTGCGCCGGCAGGGAAAAAGTTCGGACGTTTTTTTGGCGAGGATATTTTTACAACAAAGGAGAGCGAGAGACTGACACGTCTTCCGATGTATTACGGGATAACGGATGAAGATGTTTCAAAGGTGATAAAGACCGTGAAGGAGTTCTTCTGATGGATATATCTGTTGTAATCCCGGTCTATGGCTGCAGAGCCGCTCTCTTTGAGCTTCACAGGAGGCTTACGGACAGTCTCTCAAAGATCACTTTGGATTATGAGATCATCCTTGTAAATGACTGCTGTCCCCAGGGCTCCTGGATCGATATCGAAAAGATATGCGCTGAGGACGAAAAGGTGATCGGTATCAATCTCTCAAGAAATTTCGGACAGATAAGGGCGATCACTGCAGGACTTGACAAAAGCCGTGGAGACGCTGTAGTCGTGATGGACTGTGACCTGCAGGATAGGCCTGAGAATATCCCTCTCCTTTATGAAAAGCTTAAAGAAGGCCATGATGTAGTATTTTCAAGGCGAAAGGGCCGGGTGGATTCCGGTACCACAAAATTTTTCTCGAAGCTTTTTTACAAGGTCTATGATTACTTTACAGAAGGGACCTATGACAGCTCGATCAACAATTTCTCGATCGCAAAGCGAAAGGTGATAGACGCCTACTGTTCAATGCGGGAGCACAACAGAGCTTATACCATGTTCATCAAATGGCTGGGCTTCAACGAAGCTGTGATCGACCTTCCGGCTGAGGAACGATTCAGCGGGAAATCCTCCTACAGCTTCAGAAAGAAACTCAAGATGGCATCGGAGATCATTACCTCCCAGTCGAACAAGCCTCTCATCTTTTCCGTAGGACTTGGCTTTACGATGTCACTTATCTCGCTCATCTTCATCATCTGCCTCATCATCAGGAAGTTCGCCTTCAATGATGTCACAACAGGCTGGGCTTCGCTCATCGCCTCAGTCTTTTTGATGGGCGGTCTCATCCTTGCGGCTATCGGCGTTGTCGGGATATACATCGGCAATATCTTCAATGAGGCAAAGAACAGGCCGATATATGTGATCTCCGAGATCTTGAACGAAAAGGAACGCGAAAAATGATAATAATAATCGGCGCTACAGGCTTCATCGGGATGTATACCGCTGAAGCCTTTTTAAAAAAAGGCTATCAGGTCCTTGCGACAGGAAGAAATGAAAAGATAGGAGAGGCTCTTTCAAATGAAGGAGCTTCATTTGAGAGGCTTGATATCACAAAAGAAGAAGACTTTGAAAAGCTGCCCAAAGATGGTGTTTCCGGTATTATCCTCCTTGCAGGACTCCTCCCGGCAAATACGACTGCGGATCTTCTCTGTGAAGACAATGCCGCGGATTATTTCAAAGTAAATGTGATCGGCACCATAAATGTGCTTGAGTGGGCAAGGAAGCACAATGTCAAAAAGGTGATCGGCGCCTGCTCATATGCAGATGTAAGAAATGCCTGGAAAAAGGACTATGCGATCACCGAGGAGGAGCCGAGGAACTTCAGCTTCACCGGCGACCACAGCGTTTATGTCATAAGCCGTAATGCCGCAAATGACGTGATGGAATATTACAATCAGCAGCATCAGATGTGCTGCGCATGGTTCCGTTTCCCACCGGTCTACGGGGTGGGGCCGCACGGAACTATAAACGTGAACGGAAAGCCCTATAAATCAGGCATCCAGACCTTCATTGAAAACGCTATGGAGGGAAAGGATATTGAGATCTGGGGAGACCCGGGGATCAGCCGTGACATCATCTATGTAAAGGATGTTGCAAGAGCGTACGTGCTTGCGATGGAAAGCGACAAGACATACGGGCTTTACAATATGACAAGCTCTGTGCCGCTGACGCTTCTTGATCAGGCAAAGACCGTGATAGATGTCTTCGGGAATGACAAAGGTTCAAAGATAGTCTTTCGTCCCGAGAAGAAAAACAATACTCCTTCATTTCTCTTTTCAATGGAAAAAGCGAAAAGGGATTTTGGCTTTGTGCCGGAATATACTGACTTTAAGAAGATGATGGAGGATTACAAAAAAGAGATGGAAAACCCTGTGAGATACGTCTTTTCAGACAGAGTAGAAGAATGAAGAATATAGCGATAATCGGAGCCTCTTATCTTCAGGTCCCGCTCATCAAAAAAGCGAAAGAGATGGGATTAACTACCCATGTCTTTGCATGGGAGGCAGGAGATCCCGGGGAGAGGGAAGCGGATCATTTTTACCCTATCTCTATTACGGAAAAGGAGAAGATACTTGAAAAATGCCGTGGGATAGGGATATCCGGGATCACTTCAATTGCGTCAGACCTTGCTGCCGTGACGGTAAATTATGTGGCGGATTCTTTGGGGCTTCCCGGAAACAGCATGGAGTGCGCGCTCCTTTCAACCAACAAGCACGAGATGAGGAAGGCATTTGAAAGGGGAGGGGATCCTTCCGTAAAAAGCATCCTCGTAAAAAGCGCTGATGAGATAAAGGATCATTCGTTTTCATATCCTATCATCGTAAAGCCGCTTGACCGTTCAGGCTCAAGAGGGATCACAAAGCTTTATGATGAAAACGGGCTTTCAGACGCCATAGAAAATGCAATGGAAGAGGGCTTCATAAAGGCTGCCCTCGTGGAGGAATATGCAAGGGGAAAGGAATACAGCCTCGAGTGTATTTCAAGTCACGGGGAACATCATTTTCTTGCAATGACAGAGAAGTTTACGACCGGCGCGCCGCATTTCATAGAGACTGCCCATCTTGAGCCTTCGGGAGTGCCGGATGAAATGCTATCGAAGGTGAAAGACACGGTATTTCACGCCCTTGACACCTTAAAGATCACTGATTCCGCCTCACATTCAGAAATCAAGATAGATGAAAAGGGGAATATAAAGATAATCGAGATCGGCGGAAGGATGGGAGGAGATCTAATAGGCTCCGACCTTGTATATCTTTCGAGCGGATACGACTTTTTAAAGGCTGTGACAGAGGTATCGCTTGGGGAGAAGGTGTCCTCATTCGAGACATCTTTAAAATCCGCTGCCGCAGTAAGATATATTTTCAGCGGAGAGGATCTGGCAGCTCTTCAAAGGCTTTTGGATGAACATCCAAAATATCTCGTTCGAAAGGATATAAGTGAGATCACGGATGGAAAGATAATGGACTCTTCCGAGCGCTTTGGGTATTTTCTCATGAAGGGACCTTCCCGTGAGGCACTTCTTCCTTATCTTCCGGCAGAGCTGCCTGAAAGTGAGGCGTGAGCGAATGAAGCAGAGAAAGAAGCTTTTTGTCCTACTTGCCCTTCATATAATGCTGATGTTTTTTTCGATGTCAGGGATAGCATCAAAGCTGGCAGCAGGAGAGAGGTTTTTAAGCGGGAAATTTATTTTATACTACGGGATCATAATAGCCCTTCTCGGAGTCTATGCCATAGTCTGGCAGCAGATCATAAAGAGACTTCCGTTAACTACCGCTTACGCAAACCGCGCTGTAACAATAGTCTGGGGAATTATCTGGGGGGCGCTTTTTTTTCATGAGAATGTGACACCCTTAAAGGTCGTCGGCGCGATCATAGTGATAGCGGGAGTTGTGCTTTTTGCGACTGCCGACGAATGTGACGAAAAGGAGGAGACTGATGGACCCGCGTCTTAAGATCTTCCTCTACGCCCTCGTACTTCTGCTTGGCGTTTTCATAAGCGCTGTCGCGCAGGTCATATTGAAAAAGGCCGCAAAGAAGCATTACGGCTCCTTCATCAAGGAATATGTAAATGTTCCCGTGATATCGGCATATCTCATCTTTGTGCTCTCAACCTTCATGTCGATCTTTGCATACAAGGAGGTCCCGCTTTCGCTTGGTCCCGTCCTT
The DNA here is from genome assembly GCA_902772635.1 of uncultured Lachnospiraceae bacterium. Classification (GTDB taxonomy): domain Bacteria; phylum Bacillota; class Clostridia; order Lachnospirales; family Lachnospiraceae; genus RUG306. The sequence continues at coordinate 39,284 of CACYBK010000112.1, forward strand.
GAAGCCACAAGCTACATCTACGTGACGATCTTCGGCGTAAGGATCTTCGGCGAAAAGGTCGGGAAAAAGAAGCTGATCGCGCTTTTCCTGATCATTGGGGGAATTGTAGTATATTCATTTGGCACAGTATAGGATAATTGATTCTTGTGGAATGCCTGTTGCATTTCCCTGGCATTCCACACTTATTATAGCGTAAAGTTTTAGTCGGATATTCAGTAAAGAAAAAGAACACCACATATGGTATGATAGTGTCTCCAAACAACCAGATA
>CACYBK010000113.1 GCA_902772635.1 uncultured Lachnospiraceae bacterium
CCGGAGGTATTGCTGATATCATAGGCCTCCATCCTTACAATCCCGGAAAGTCCGAGAAGCGTCGCTATCTCCTTGACCGCTCCTATGGTGCGCCCTTCCTCAGCCTTCAACCTTTCTTTGTCCTTTGAAAGGATGAGGTCCGCATTTTTCTCCGCGAGGCTTATGAGCCTTGCCCTGCTGCCCCGCTTCGGAGCTTTGATCGATACTGATGATCCCTTCTTTTCCGAAAGCATTTCGGAAAGAAGCCCCATCTCCGGTATTTCATCCGGTATCAATATCTCCTTCGGAATGAAGGGCGTGCCGGAATAATACTGTGAAAGAAAATGCCCGAGGGGACTTTCCCCTTCGTTTGTAAGTGAAAGCCGAAGAAGATAATGCTCTCTTCCTATCAGCTTCCCTCCCCTTATGAAGAATATCTGCACCACGGCATCCTCTGATACGGGCTCGCCGTTCTCGGAAAATGCGCCCTTTGATATGGCAGCAATATCTATGTCTTCTTCCGAGGAGGCTGTGACATTCTGCCTCCTCATGCAGTCGTGGATACTCTGTATCAGGTCCCTGTATTTTGCGGCAAGTTCAAATTCAAGCTTTTCAGAGGCCTCCTCCATCTTTTTTTTAAGAGCCTCTTCCTCCTCCTTGTAATTTCCTCCGAGGAAATCAAGAGCTTTTTTTACTGCCCGGTCATATTCCTCCTTTGATACAGTACCGAGACATACGCCGCTGCACTGCTTCATATGGTAATTAAGGCAGGGCCTCTCTTTTCCGATGGACTCCGGAAATTTTCTGGAGCAGGTCCGAAGAGAAAATAGCTTGTTTACAAGGTCTATAGTCGCCCTGACAGAGTCACCGGAGGTGAAGGGACCGAAATACCTGTTCTTGTCCTTCTTTGCCCTTCTCGAAAACATAACTCGCGGATACTCTTCTTCAAGAGTCACCTTGATGTAGGGATAGGTCTTGTCATCGCGAAGGAGGGTGTTGTATTTCGGACGGTGCTCCTTTATGAGATTATTCTCAAGAATGAGCGCCTCAAGCTCGGAGGAGACAACGATGTATTCAAAGCGGTCAATCTCCGAGACCATCTGTCTCTTCTTTATCCCCTCGTCATGGGAAGGTTGAAAATACTGATGCAGGCGCTTTGTAAGGCTCTTTGCCTTCCCGACGTATATTATGGTGTCGTCGGCATTATGCATAATGTATACGCCCGGAGAAGAAGGTACCTTTTTCAGTTCCTCTTCGATATTGAAGTCAGACATCAGTCTCCATTATCCTCTGAGGCTGCCTCCTCTGAAGCGGGATTCTCTCCTGAGACAGGTTCCTCCTCTGAAGCCGACTCCACATCTTGAGCTTCCTCTTCCGAGACAGCTTTCTCCTCTGAAGCAGGTTCCTCCTTCTTTTCCGAAACCAGCTTTTCATCCTCGGGAGAAATGGTATTTGAAGGATCCGTGGCTGCGGGATCAAGTGTAACGCCTGCGTCCTCCTCAATTTCAGGCAGCCCTTCTATGATACGGAAGAGCTTCATGAATTCCTTTCCGGTGATGGTCTCCTTCTTGTAAAGATAAGCCGCTATCCGGTCGAGAGTATGCCTGTGTTCTTTAAGAAGGGAATATGCCTCGTCGTAGCAGTTCTTGATCATCCTGTTCACTTCGCCGTCTATCTTTGAAGCCGTCTCCTCACCGCAGGTAAGCTGGGCGCGGCCTTCAAGATACTGGTCGGAAACAGTTGCAAGTCCCATCATACCAAAGGTATCTGACATACCAAAGCGGGTGACCATGTTCCTCGCGACCGCGGTCGCGCTTTCGATATCATTTGCTGCTCCGGAGGTAGATGTGTTGAATACCAGCTTCTCAGCAGCACGCCCTGCCATATAGGTAGTGATCTTTGCATAGAGCTCCGCCTCTGTCTGGAGGAATTTTTCCTCCTCCGGAGTCTGGAGGGTATAGCCGAGTGCACCCATGGTACGGGGTACGATAGTGATCTTCTGCACCGGCTCCGAATTGTCCTTAAGAAGAGCTGAGACAAGCGCATGTCCCACCTCGTGGTATGAGACTGTCTTCTTTTCAGCCTCGCTCATCGGACGGTCCTTTCTCTCGGAACCGCCGACAGCCACAAGCTCGAAGGCCTCAAAGAGATCCGCCTGGCTCACGAACTGCCTGTGGTTTTTGACAGCTATGATGGCACCCTCATTGATGATGTTCGCAAGGTCTGACCCTACAAGCCCCGCACTTGCCATTGCGATCGCGGAAAGATCCACGGACTCGTCCATCATGACATCCTTTGAGTGGACCTTCAGAGTTTCGAGACGGCCCTTGAAATCGGGACGATCGACTATTATCCTCCTGTCGAAGCGTCCGGGACGAAGGAGCGCCTTGTCAAGGACATCGGGGCGGTTCGTTGCGGCAAGGATCAAAAGACCTTTTGAAGAATCAAAGCCGTCCATCTCAGAAAGCAGCTGGTTCAATGTCTGCTCCCGCTCGTCATTTCCTCCGCCGTAGCGCGAATCCCTCGACTTTCCTATCGCGTCTATCTCGTCTATGAAGATAATGGCCGGAGCAGCCTTCTGCGCTTCCTTGAAAAGATCCCTTACTCTCGAGGCGCCGACACCGACAAACATCTCAACGAAATCAGAACCGGCAAGGGAGAAGAAGGGAGCCTTCGCCTCGCCTGCCACCGCCTTTGCAAGAAGCGTCTTTCCGGTTCCGGGAGGGCCTACAAGAAGCGCGCCCTTCGGAAGCCTTGCACCGATAGCCTTGTATTTCTGGGGATTGTGAAGAAAGTCCACGACCTCCTGAAGAGATTCCTTTGCCTCATCCTGTCCCGCAACATCAGCAAAGGTCACGCCCGTCTGTTTCTCCACATAGACCTTCGCATTGGACTTGCCTACGGAGAAGGCGCCTCCGCCGATCTTTTTCATGGCAAAGCCGAAGATCACCCATAGGATCGCAAGCGGGATCACAAAGGACAATATATTCAATATGACGGCGGATGTTGAGTTTGAGCCGTTTGCGTCGATATCCACCTTGTGGTTCTTCAGCAAAGGCAGAAGGTCATCGTCATTCAATACCACCGTGTAATAGGTGATCGGAAGCCTCTGGCCTGTCAGCTGGAAGAATGATTCGTTTACCTCCTTTTCCTTGTCGGAAAAAGCCACCTTGGAATCGGGCTTCGGTGTGATATAGACCTTACCATCATTGTCAAAGAGGACGCTCTTGACATTATCCTCCTCAACCATCGTGAGGAACTGCGAGTAAGTGATCTTCTGTCTCGTCCGGCTTCCCGCTGAATTGTAGATGAAGCTTGTGATGAAAAGCGCCACAAGACTCATCATTATGAGAACTATGATGGGCTGTTTTGAGGGACCCTGTCCCTGATTACCCTGCCGGTTTTCGTTTCCTTCGTTCTGGTTCATTTTTCAGTCTCCGGTCTTTTTTAAGTGCTTGAGTGAGAGATCGAGAATCGGCGCGCTGTGAGTGAGCGCTCCGCAGGACACGTAGTCCGCGCCTATACCTCTTATCCTTTCTATGTTGTCGAGAGTAAAGTTTCCTGAAAGCTCAACTTCAGCCTTCCCATCGATAAGGGCTATGGCCTCCTTCATCTCATCGAGGGACATATTGTCAAGCATTATAATGTCTGCCCCTGCCGACAGAGCCTCCTTCACCATATCGATGCTCTCGGTCTCGACCTCTATCTTCCTGACGAAGGGAGCATATTCTTTTGCTGCAAGGACCGCCTCTTTCACGCCTCCGGCAGCGCCTATGTGGTTGTCTTTCAAAAGCACTCCGTCCGAAAGGTCGTTCCTGTGGTTGTGTCCGCCGCCAACACGCACTGCGTACTTCTCAAATATCCTCATATTGGGTGTGGTCTTTCTCGTATCGAGAACCTGAATTGAGGGATCATCAAGGGCGTCCACGACCCTCCTTGTGTATGTCGAGATGCCGGACATCCTTTGAAGATAATTCAGCGCGGTCCGCTCTCCGGAAAGAAGGACCCTGATGTCACCCTTCAATCTCGCCAGAAGATCGCCTTTCTTTACAGCGCTCCCGTCATGGATACCGTCTGAAAAGACCACCTCTGTATTCTCATCAAGAAGGATAAATACCCTCTTGAAAACCTCTGTCCCGCACAGTATCCCGTCCTCCTTGGCAATAAGGTCACAGGTGCCCTCTTCGTAATCCTTCATCACTGAATTTGTCGTGACATCCTCGGAAGGGATATCCTCGCGGAGAGCCGAGAGTATCAGGTCATCGGCATTCATCTTCAAAGTGATATTGTTCATGATCAAACCCCTTATTTTTTCTCGCCTTCAGTTACCAGAATGTCACGCAGCATATTCTTCCATTCTATGATGCGATCCCTGTACTGTGCGGCCGCCTCGAAATTGAGATCCGCGGCTTCGCGCTCCATCTTCTTTTTTGTCTTTTCTATGAGCGCTGAAAGCTCCTTGCTGTCCATCTCTTCAGGCTGCCGTCCATTTTCCTCAGCCTCGCCTGCAAGCTTCTTTGAAATTGCAATGACCTCCCTGACCTTCTTTTCTATGGTCTTCGGAGTAATGCCATGCTCTTTGTTGTATCCGTCCTGAAGGGATCTTCTCTTCTTCGTGATCTCAATGGCATTCTTCATTGAGTCCGTCATATTATCCGCATACATGATGACGTGGCCTCTTGAATTTCTTGCCGCCCGCCCGATCGTCTGTATGAGCGAGGTTTCGGAGCGAAGGAAGCCCTCCTTGTCGGCGTCAAGTATCGCGATCAATGTAACCTCCGGAATATCAAGTCCCTCACGGAGAAGATTGATCCCTACAAGAACATCAAAGACGTCAAGCCTCAGATCCCTTATTATCTCTGATCTTTCAAGGGTATCTATGTCGGAATGGAGGTATTTCACCCTTATCCCGAGTTCCTGCAGATAACCTGTAAGGTCCTCCGCCATATGCTTTGTCAGCGTTGTGATCAGGACCTTGCCCTTTTCCTTTGTCTCCTTTTTGATCTCGGAAACAAGGTCGTCTATCTGCCCCTCGACGGGACGCACAAAGATCTCCGGATCAAGGAGTCCTGTCGGCCTTATCACCTGCTCGGCACGGAGCATCTCGTGCTCAGCCTCATAGGGGCCGGGCGTGGCCGAAACGAAGAGCAGCTGATCTATCTTGTCCTCAAACTCCGTGAAGTTCAGGGGCCTGTTGTCCATTGCGGAGGGAAGGCGGAATCCGTAATCTATAAGGGTCTGCTTCCTTGAGAAATTTCCTGCGTACATCCCCCTGATCTGCGGCACTGTCATATGGGACTCATCTATGATAATGAGGAAATCCTTCCCGAAATAATCTATCAGCGTTGCCGGAGGCTCGCCTGCCTTCTGGCTTGTAAGGTACCTCGTATAATTCTCTATACCGGAGACAAAGCCTGTCTCCTTCAGCATCTCTATGTCAAAGTTCGTTCTCTCCGCAATGCGCTGGGCCTCTATGAGCTTACCCTGCTGCTTGAAATATCTGACCTGGAAATCGAGATCCTTTTCTATCTCTTCGCAGGCCGATACTATCCGATCCTTCGGGACAACATAATGTGAGGCCGGAAAGATCGCAACATGCTTGAGTTCCTTTGTCACGCGGCCGGACATTATATCTGTCTCAACTATCCTGTCTATCTCGTCGCCGAACCACTCTATGCGGAGGGCATATTCGTTCACATTGGCGGGAATGATGTCGAGCGTATCGCCGTGAACCCTGAAGGTGCCGCGCTTGAAATCCATATCGTTCCTGACATACTGGATCCCCACAAGGGATTCGATCACACTGTCCCTGTCTATCTCCATCCCCGGACGGAGCGAGACCATGAGGTTCTGAAAATCCTCCGGCTCGCCGATCCCGTAAATGCAGGAGACCGAAGCCACCACTATCACATCATTTCTCTCCGCCATGGAGGCGGTGGCCGAAAGACGCAGCTTGTCTATCTCGTCGTTTATGGAGGAGTCCTTCGCGATATATGTATCGGTCTGCGGCACATATGCCTCGGGCTGATAATAATCATAATACGATACGAAGTACTCAACGGCATTTTCCGGAAAGAACTCCTTCATCTCCCCGTAGAGCTGGCCCGCTAAAGTCTTATTGTGGGAGATGATAAGTGTCGGCTTGTTCAGTTCGGCAATGATGTTTGCCATGGTATAGGTCTTCCCTGAGCCCGTGACACCGAGAAGGGTCTCAAACTGATTGCCTTCCTTAAAGCCCTTCACAAGCCGCTCGATCGCCTGAGGCTGATCTCCGGTAGGCTGATAGGGTGCGTGGAGTATGAACCTGTCCATATCGTAATTTAAAGCGGAGCCGCCCCGGGCCTGCCGTGGCAGTTCTTGAACTTCTTGCCGCTGCCGCAGGGGCAGGGATCATTGGGATAAACCTTCTTGTTTAAACGCTTCTTCGGTCCTGATGCCGAGGGGCCTGCCTCCTTGTTGGTGCCGGTAGGCTTCGCTACCTCCTGCCTCTCGGTCTCCTTCTGCTCTATCCTTACCCTGTAAAG
>CACYBK010000114.1 GCA_902772635.1 uncultured Lachnospiraceae bacterium
ACTTCTCCGAACATCCTGTTGATGTTCTTTTTCGTGGAAGGCATATAATCAGCCTGATCCACCATAGAGGGATCCACCCTTGACGCACTGTGGATGACCATCTGAAGCTCGCCCTTGTATTCCTGGATGTCACCGGAAACCGCGATATAATCGAGCTCATCAAAGTTTCCGATCGAAGGCTCTGCGGGATTCCAGATCTTTCCGTCAATAGTCCCGGTGCTGTCGGAAAGCACTACATTCCAATAATCCTTTCCCGCCTTGGTCTTGCCTACGTTGATCTTTCTGACAAGATATGTCTCCTGCACTCTCTGGCCGTTGACAAATTGTGTAATGTAAAGCATTTTGTGATCCTTACTGGGGTGAGTTTCCCCGCTCGTGACGGTCAATTCCGATCACTTCCTCTCCATTTCAGTATTGCTCAATAACATAACAGTTTTTACCTCCCGTTGCAAGCAGGGACGGCTTTTAGTACAATCCAAATTATGAATGAAAAAATAATGAAAACACTGGAATATGAAAAGGTCCGCGCGCGCCTTAAAGCCTTTGCGCGTACAGCCAGCGGGAAGAAGCTCTGCGCCTCACTTACCCCGCTCTCGGGAAGCAATGATATCAAAAAACTCCTCCGGGAAACCGATGAGGCCGGAGTGGCTCTTGAGAAAAATGGCTATCCGCCGGTATTCTCGATCAGCGGCATTATCTTTGAGGACAATGAATCTTCCGGCAGCAATGAGGCTGATATCTTCACGCGCCTTAAAGCCGGAGCCTCCATCGGAACAAGGGAGCTCCTTTCGATCGCCTCCCTTCTTGAAAACACAGGGAAGCTGATAGAGTACGGGCATAGCGCTCTGCCGGAAGGTTCGGTGCTGGAGGACCGGTTTTCGCTTCTTAATGCGCTGCCCTCCCTTTCGGCTGAGATCAGGCGCTGCATCATCTCTGAAGACGAGATCGCAGACTCGGCTTCGCCTGCTCTCCGGGAATGCCGTGTAAGGATCAGGACCCTTGAAAACAGGATAAAGGACTCGATCGGTTCAATGCTCTCTACCTATTCGGAATTTCTTTCGGACGCTATCGTGACCACCCGTGACGGCCGTTCCGTGATCCCTGTAAGGAGCGAATACAAAAGCCGCGTCCCGGGTATAGTACATGGCTCCTCACAGTCGGGCCAGACCCTTTTCATCGAGCCCTCCTCGATCATCGAGCAAAACAACAATCTCAGAGAGGCGAAGGAGCGTGAATACGAAGAGATAATGCGTGTCCTTTCCGCCCTGTCCTCATCCGCAGCAGCAGAGCTTGATATCATAAAAACAGATGATGAGATGATGGCCGCTCTCGACCTTGTCTTTGCAAAGGCTTCTCTCGCCTCATCTGAAAACGCTGTGAAGCCTTTGATAAAAGAAAAATCCGGGGCAGTAGATATAAAGGCCGCCCGTCACCCGCTCCTTGATCCAAAAAAAGCTGTCCCAATAGACATCTCACTCGGCGAGCCGCTGGGGTATCGGATCCTTATCATCACAGGCCCGAATACCGGCGGAAAAACGGTGTCTTTGAAGACTCTCGGGCTTCTCATACTGATGGCGCAGTCAGGCCTTTTTGTACCCGCTGAAAGCTGCTCCCTGCCTGTATTTCGGGAAGTCTTTGCTGATATAGGCGACTCCCAGTCCATAGAGGAATCACTTTCCACCTTCAGCGGACATATGAAAAATATCACCAATATCATAAGGTCCGCGGGTGAGAACGATCTCGTCCTTTTCGATGAGCTCTGCGCGGGTACGGACCCGGCTGAAGGCGCAGCCCTTGCCGGTGCGATCCTTGAATATATGCGGGGAAAGAAGATATCCTCGATGGTGAGCACACATTACGCGGAATTGAAGAGCTATGCCCTCACCACCGATGGCGTTCAGAACGCCTGCATGGAATTTGATGACAATACCCTTTCTCCCACCTTCCGGCTCATTATCGGCCTTCCCGGTAAGTCAAACGCCTTTTCAATAAGCCGCCGTCTCGGCCTCCCGAAGGAGATCACGGACGACGCAAAGAAGCGTATGGGAGAAGAAAAGATATCTCTTGAAAATCTCCTCGGCTCCCTCGAGCATGAGAGACGCCGTGCCCAGAGCGAGGCGGACCGCCTGAAAAAGGATAATGCCATACTTTCAGAGCGCTTGAAAAAACTTGAATCAAGAGAGCAGAAGCTCTCGGATCAAAAGGATGCGATCCTTAAAAGAGCAAATGAGAAGGCCGCAAACATCCTGAAGGACGCGAAAGACCAGTATGATGCCGCGATCAGAGAGCTGAATCGGGCTTCTGTAAAGGGCGCTGATAT
>CACYBK010000115.1 GCA_902772635.1 uncultured Lachnospiraceae bacterium
ATCGCGCTCACCTCAAAGCCTCGCTGTAGCCCGCTACAGCTGCGTTTTGAGGTGGCACGCTTCGCAATTTGTCCTGCGCAATATGTAAATTTAATTCTGCTACAGATACATACATGATTAAGGTGAAAAAGTGATCGATTTTGATGAAGAACTGAAAAGATTCAAGCCTGCCATTGAGGTCAACGATGCAGAGGAAGTCATTGCAAAAACTGACATTACGGATATGGTTGATATTTTGAAGATGATAACCGAAGAAAAAAAGGCGGCAGGAAAAAAATCTGATGAAAAAAAGGAAGCTCGCTTGAAATGAATTGCTACAGATGCGGCTATGATATTGAAGATGGCCTTTACTGCGAAAACTGTGGCACGGATAATACAGTATACAGGAGCATTTTGGTTTCCTCTGCCCGCGCCTACAATGAAGGTCTCGAGTATGCGAAGATCAGAAACCTGACAGGAGCGGTCAATTCCCTCAGCGCTGCCCTGCGTTTCAGCAAATACAACATCGCTGCGAGGAATCTGCTGGGACTTGTTTATTTCGAACAGGGAGAGATGGTGCTGGCCCTCAGGGAGTGGGTTATAAGTACGAACCTTGATCCCGAGGAAAATGATGCGGAAAGGTATTTGGGAGAGCTTGAATACGGTCAGGGACTTCTGGAAAAGTACGATTCGAACAACAGAAAGTACAATATGGCTCTCTCTTATCTTCGAGAGGGAAATCGCGATCTTTCAAAGATACAGCTGAAGAGGGTGCTCAGGAATCAGCCGAAGATGGTGAAGGCTCATGTTCTTCTGGCTCTCCTTCTCATGCAGGAGGACAATTACGAAGAGGCCAGAAGGGAACTGAATACCGCCCTTCGGATTGACAGCGGAAATCCCCTTGCGATCTCATATCTGAATGAAGTCCATACGGTCTTTCGTGAGAGGAATGACAACAGGAAAAAGAAAAAAAAGAAGGATATTGCTGTAAGCTTTCAGGATGGAAATGATACTGTCGTTGTTCCGAGACGTAGTATCATTGAGGCTCTGGATTCGAGCAAGGGAGGCTTTTTGAATGTTCTGATAGGGCTTCTGATAGGCGTTCTGGTATCGGTCTTTCTGATAGTTCCCGAGGTCAGGGAAAGGGACAATTCATCTGCAAAGAATGCTTTGATAGATGTGAATGAAAGCTATGCGGATTCACAGCAGAGCATCAGTCTTCTTCAGTCGGAGGTTGCATCTCTTCGGGAGAGGCTGTCAAACTATGAAGGACAGGCCGATCTGAAGCAGTCCTATGAAAACCTCATCTCTGCCATGACAGTTGCCGCATCAGGGGATTTCGGCAGCGCCGAAAATCTCCTTTCCGCTGTGAACCGTGAGCTCCTTGATGAGAAGGGACAGCAGGGCTATGATACTCTTTCTGAAAGCATCATAGAAGGAAAGGCAAAGGGGGCCTTTGACAGGGCTGATGGTGAGCGGCTCATGGGTAATTATGCCGAGGCAGCAGCGGATTACCGTACGGTGGTGGACCTGAAGGAAACCTATGCTGACGGTGAAGCGATATATTATCTTGCCTTTTGTCTTGAGAGGAATGGTAATGATCAGGATGCCCTCACTTATTACAGGAGGACGGCGGAGCTGTTTCCTTCGACCCAGAGAGGAAGGGCTGCTGCTGAAAAGGTGAATGAGCTTTCCGAAAATGAGACGACACAGGCAACGTCCCGGGAGTGATTTTGAGAGAAGAGCGGATATGAACAAGAAGGCGATGGACTCGCTCAGCTATGGACTCTATGTCCTGACAGCGAGAGAAAATGAAAGAGACAACGGCTGTATCATAAATACAGCCTTTCAGGTGACAAGCCGCCCCAACCGCATTGCTTTTGCGGTGAACCAGTCGAACCTCACCCACGATATGCTCCTTCGAACAGGCAGGTGCAATCTTTCCGTGCTTTCCACAGATGCGGATTTTTCCATTTTTGAAAGGTTCGGGTTCAAGACCGGAAAGGATGATGACAAGTTCAGGGATTTTTCTGATTTTAAAAGATCGGGGAACGGACTCATATATATCACAAAGGGAACAAAAGCATATCTTTGCTGCGAGGCGGAGAGCATGGTCGCTCTAGAGACCCACACTCTTTTCGTGGTGAAGGTCAAGGATATGGATGTGCTTTCCGACGCACCCTCGCTTACTTATGATTATTATCATGAAAGGATCAAACCGAAGGATTTCGGAAGAAATCCCGATGAGGTTTCAGAAAAGATATTTCGCTGTGACAAATGCGGGTATGAATTTGTCGGAGAAGGTCTTCCTGAGGACTTTGTATGTCCCATATGCGGGATGGACGCGCCTCACTTCAAGGAGGTTGAATCTCTCATCTGAAAGCTTTTTTTGTGAGACAAACTTTTGTTTTTTCGCCTCTTGCAAAGACAAAAACAGGTGATATAATCAAGGTAGGTTTTTGCCCTCAGAGAAAGGAGATATACATATGAATCTTGCAGGTGTTTCCATGAGTGGTATGGGAGTTACCGGTATAGAAACTCCGAATCAGATCGGTGTTGCGATGCTTTCAAAATCGCTGGATGCAGAAGCGGCTGCGGCACAGGGCGCGATAAGTATGATAAACAGTGCACCTACGCCTTCACTTGACCCGAATGTCGGAACGAGGTTTGATGCTTCTGTTTGATAGCATTTGCAGTGAGAAATGAAAAGGTCCGTACCCATTCGGGTACGGACCTTTTTTTGTGATCATTTTGTTGAGACTCAGGCTTCAGCAGCGGGTGCTTCGGGATTTACGAGAGCGATGGCTTCAACCTCAAGCTCCACATTTTTCGGAAGTTCGGAAACCTGCACACAGCTTCTTGCGGGAAGAGGAGCTGTATGGAACATTTTTCCGTACAGTTCATTGAATCGTTCAAAGTTCTTGAGATCCTTCAAAAAGCAGGTGGTCTTGATCACGTGGTCCTGATCGCTCCCTGCAGCCACGAGCACTTCTCTCAGATTGTGGAGGCAGCGCATGATCTGCTCGTCAACTGATGCAGGGATGATGCCGCTTTTTGCCTCAACAGGGATGACACCGCTCGTATAAACGAAGTCACCGACGACAACAGCCTGCGAATAGGGGCCGATCGCCTGGGGGGCTTTGATTGTGGAAACTTCTTTCTTTTCCATCTTCAGGTTCTCCTTTCTTTCAATTATTCCTCTGTTTTTCTTATCTTTCCGTTTGAAAGGTCTATTTTCCGTTTTTTGTAAAGGCCTCCAATGGCGCGCTTGAAAGCGTTTTTTGAAAGACCGGTCTCCCTCAATATCACATCGGGCGTCGCCTTTTCTGTAAATGGCAGGACGCCTCCGTATTCATCTATAAGATCAAGAAGCGCTTCTTCGTCCTCCTCCATCTGTTTTGGAATGACATCTCTGATCGAAATATCAAGCTTCCCGTCTTCCTTCACATTTGTGACTCTCGCGTTTACTACTGTGCCTATCCTCATGTTGCTTTTTCGCTCAAATTTCGGAAGCATCGCGGAATACCTGTCATCTACTGCCGCAAATACCCCAAAATCATGACCGAACTCGTAGATCCTTGCCTTCACATCATCCCCGGCTCTGTAAGGAGAGTCCTTTGAAAGCAGATGATAAAGTCCCTTCATTGAGGCGCAAAGCCGATTGCTCTTGTCCTTATAGAGCCGCACCATTATCTCGTCTCCTTCTTTCGGCTGTTCTGACATCTCGGCATACGGAAGGAAAAGATCCTTTGGAAGCCCCCAGTCAAGAAAGGCACCTATCTTCGTAAGGGAGGTGACCTTCAGTACGCCATATCCTCCGAGAGTCAGAGGGACGGGATCGGTTGTCGCAACCGGCCTGTCCTCGGAATCAAGGTACAGGAAGCACAAAAGCTCGTCGCCAAGCCGCATGGACTCGTTCACATATCTCTTTGGAAGAAGGACTTCCTCCTTTTCTCCGTTTTTTGAGAGATAAGCTCCGTTTCCGGTAAATCGCGAGATATGAAGTACAGATTTTTTTCCGATCTCAAGCATGAGGCTATGATAACATTACTTTTGCGATTAATAAAGAATTCTTTCCGTGCTTTCATAAAAAGCCAAGATAGATTATAATCAAAAGACATCGTATGAAAGGAGGGCTCCGTGGGAAAATTATATGACATTATCATAATAGGGAACGGTCCTGCAGGCCTTACAGCCGCGATATATGCGGCGAGAGCGGGTTATCAGGCTCTCGTTGTTTCCGACAATCCCTCAGGCGGCGGCCAGATCGCGACGACCTATGAGGTGGCAAATTACCCGGGTCTTAACGGAATAAGCGGAATGGAGCTCGGAGAAAAATTCAGGGAGCACGCGAAGACACTTGGGGCAGAGGAGCTTTTGGACCGCGTCAGTGCGATCGAGGAGGTAAAGGGAGCCGAAAGTAAGGAGGCAGGCTTTCCTCTTCTGGCGGTCATCACTGCAAAGGAAAGGCTCCTTACGAAGTCCGTCATCATCGCGACGGGCGCGGATCACAGGAAGCTGAAGGTTCCTGGAGAGGATAGGTTTTCGGGCGCCGGTGTCAGCTACTGTGCAACCTGTGACGGAGGCTTTTTCAGAAAAAAAACCGTAGCGGTAGTCGGCGGCGGTGATGTGGCGCTTGAGGATGCTATTTATCTTTCAAGGTTTGCCGAAAAGGTCTACATCATCCACAGGAGAGATGAGTTCAGGGGTGTGAAGGCGCTTCAGAACGAGCTTCTCTCAAATGAAAAGATAGAACCCATTTATGATACCGTGGTCAATGAGATCGAAGGCGAGGCGTCAGTGAAGTCGCTTAAGCTTTTGAATGTGAAGACCAGGGAGGAGAGTGATCTTCCTGTAAACGGTGTATTCATTGCAGTCGGGATCAAGCCGAACCTCGAAGATATAGAAGGACTTCCCGAGCTTGATGAGGCAGGCTATATAAAGGCTGATGAGAGCTGCGTCACATCGATCCCGGGGATATTTGCGGCAGGTGACGTAAGGACAAAGGCACTGCGCCAGGTCATCACGGCAGCAGCTGACGGAGCGAATGCGGTGACTTCGATCGGAAGATATTTTACGGAGGGAAAGAGATGAAAAAGAAAAGGGTAGTGATAGCTCTCGGACATGAGGCTCTTGGTACCACGCTTCCCGAGCAGCAGGCTGCTGCCAAGAAGAGCGCGGTATCGGTATGTGATTTCATAGAACAGGGCTATTCGGTGGCGATCACTCATTCAAACGGACCTCAGGTATCAATGATACATGCTGCTCTGAACGAATTTTCAAAGAACCATCCCGAATATACAAACACTCCTATGAGCGTCGCTTCGGCTATGAGCCAGGGCTATATAGGTTACGACCTTCAGAACGCTATCCGCTCAGAGCTTCTCTCAAGAGGGATGATAAATACGGTTTCCACCGTTCTTACGCAGGTTACGGTAGACCCTTATGACGAGGCCTTCTATCGCCCCACAAAGGTGATGGGAAGAAAGCTTTCGAAAGAGGAGGCTGAAGCAGAGGAGAAAAAGGGAAATCATGTGCAAAGCCTTGAGGACGGAACATATCGTCGTATAGTCGCTTCTCCCCAGCCTCTGGAGATAATTGAGATAGAGGCGATCGAAGCGCTCCTTGATGCGGGACAGGTTGTCATCGCCTGCGGTGGCGGCGGCATTCCGGTGCTTGCTCAGGAAAACCGTCTGAAGGGCGCTTCCGCCGTGATAGAGAAGGATATTGCGGCAGGGAGGATGGCTGAGCTTTTGAACGCGGATATGCTTATCTTCCTTACAGGGACTGAGAAAGTATGCCTGAATTTCGGAAAAGCTGATGAAAAGCCTCTTGATTATATGAATGTTTCTGACGCGAAGAGATATATGGAGGCGGGAGAGTTCGGTGAAGGAACTATGAAACCGAAGATTTCCGCCGCGATCGATTATATCGGAGATTCAGCGGTCAGAAAGGTTCTCGTAGCAAAGCTTTCAGAGGTGAAGACCTCCTTCCTTGCAGGAGAGCAGGGGACGCTTATCACATTGAAATGAGAAAGGTACTTATGATCCTTCCGACCATGAATGTGAGCGGAGGGATAGAAAATCTTTTTCTGAATTATCTACGGCATATCGACAAAGCGCGGTATGCCTTTGATTTTGTCGTTCACGGGATGAATGACGTCTCTGTCGGGAAAATGGCTGAAGGTCTTGGTGCAAAGGTCTTTCTGATGCCGCACTTTTCTTTGAAGACCGCAGGTACCATAAAGGAAAAGTACAAAAGGATATTATCTTCTGGAAACTATGACATAGTCCACTCAAGCATGGCAAACGCTTCCTTCCTCTATCTTTCCGAGGCAAAAAAGGCAGGCATTCAGGTAAGGATACAGCACAGCCACCAGGACCACGCAGCCGACAAACCCCTTCATGCCATCCGGAATATCCCTCTCCTTCGGATCGGTAATTCTTATGCAACGGTGAATGCAGCCTGCTCTGAAAATGCCGGAAACTTCCTTTTCAAGGGAAAGCCTTTTTTCATCATAAACAATGCGATCGATTATTCTGTTTTCAGCTTTGATGAGGAAAAGCGAAAGAAGTTCAGGGAAGCTTATTCTATCGGAGACAGATTTGTCACAGGGACAGCAGGACGGCTCTGTACGCAGAAAAATCAGGCTCATCTCATCAGGGATTTTGCGGCTCTTAAGGAATTAAGGCCGGATGCCATGCTCTTAATTGCAGGGGAGGGTGAAAAAAAGGATGAGCTGCAGCTCCTTGCAGCATCACTTTTGGTTTCAGACAGCGTGATCTTTTTGGGACCGGTAAAGGACATGCCGTCTTTTTTGTCAGCGCTTGATTGTTTTGTTTTCACATCACTTTATGAGGGACTTCCGGTCTCCGGGGTGGAGGCTCAGGCGAACGGTGTCCCCTGCGTTTTTTCAGATTCCATCACAAGGGAGGCTGATATATCAGGGGGTGTGGATTTTGTTTCACTTGAAAAGCCGCATTCCTTCTGGGCAAAGGTCATTGCCTCGGAGAAGAGGTATGAGAAGCCTCCCATTCTTTCAGATCGCTTCGATATCAAAGTTCAGGCCGAAAGGCTTATGGATTTCTATGATCAGCAGTTTTCAAATCAAACATCTATATAGTCGCTTTTTGCACGCTCTGGCTACAAAATCTAGTGGATGAAAAATAGACGCAAGGTGTGCTATACTCACTCGCATGACAGTTGAAATCATCATTGCGATCCACAAACCATGCGCCATCCCGCAGGAACTTGCCTCGGATGGCGCTTATATTCCGCTTTTTGTAGGCGCATCGAATTCAAAACCTCTGTTTATAAAGGGAACTGAAGTCATTCGGCCGGAGGGAGAGGCACCATCGGGTTTTTCTCCCATGAGGCGTGATGATAGCGGTGTCAATATTTCTGAAAGGAATCCGGGTTTTTGCGAGCTCACAGGTCTTTACTGGCTCTGTAAGAACAGTTCGGCAGAGGCTCTCGGGCTTGTGCATTACAGAAGATATTTCAAGGAGCTTTCAAAAGACAGGATAGAAAAGCTCCTTTTGACTCATGACGCCATAGTGCCGGGAAAGAGAAGGTATTATATCGAGACTCTTTATTCACATTATGCCAATACCCTTGACGGGGCTCATCTTGACGAGGCGCTTTCTGTGATAAGGGAAAGGCATCCTGAATATGAGCATGCCGCTGTAGAAGTCTACAACAGGACCTGGGGCTATATGTTCAATATGCTTGTTATGAAGAGGGACAGCCTCCTCAAATACTGCGACTTCCTCTTTGACATTCTTTTTGAACTTGAAAAAAGGCCGCTTCCCGGACAGAACGGGAGCGCTTTTGAAAGAAGGCTCTACGGACGGGTTTCAGAGATATTGTTCAATGTATGGCTTGAAAAGCATAAGGATCTTTCTATCGTTGAGATCCCGGTGAAGTCGACTGAAAGAGTGAACTGGTTAAAAAAAGGGAGCGCCTTTCTTTCCGCAAAGTTCTTTAAAAAGAAATACAAGGAGAGCTTTTGAAATGGCAACGGTTTCTGTCATTACCCCGTTCTATGACGGGAATGATCATATGAAGGCGTGGCAGGGCTCGATATGCGACAACGAGAATTATCTTCGAAAGATGAATGATGAAAAAAAGACTTCACATTCCATCGAGGTGATCCTTGTAAATGATTCTCCCGGAATAGATCCGGTGCTCACGGGCATTAATTCCGGAAAGAAAAACTGGCACACAATAGCAAACCCGAAGAATATCGGGATCCACGGCTCACGGGTACACGGGCTTTCAAAGGCAAAGGGAGAATATGTATTATTCCTTGATCAGGACGACATTCTCCGTTATGATGCGCTCTATGCCTTCCTCGAGGAAGCAAAAAAGCATGAGGGCGAAGATGCGGTAATAATCTCAAATGCCCTTATTGATCTTGGAAATGAGAAACAAAAGCTGGTGCGTACTGCATCGCACAGGGCTTTGATGTGGGACTTTGATACATATATCAGAGTCGGGACACAGATCATATCTCCCGGACAGTGCCTCATCAAAAGGTCTCTGATCCCTGATTTCTGGAAGGAAAATCTTCTTAAGGAGAATGGCTCGGACGATTTCTTTCTCTGGCTTCTTATGATGAAGAACGGCGTTGCCGGTGTGTTTTTTGATGAGCCGCTTTATCACCATATAGACACCGGAAGCAACATTTCGGCGGATAGCAGCGCTACAGACCGCTCCTGCTTTGAGTTCCTTGATCTTCTTTCCGGAAAAGAGATAATGTCGGAAAAAGAGATCTCGACACTCAGAAAAACCCTTTCCGTAAAAAGCCGGTTTCGGAAGGGAAATGCATTGAAAAAGCTTCTTATATCGATGGCTCATCCGATGGTGGTAGGAACGAACGTGATCTACAAGGCAAAAACGAAGACAGGATACGGCTTTGGAAGGACAGCTCCCGGGAAATGAGAGGGATTTATGATACAGCCGTGCTTCTTGCGGTATATAACGGAGAGACTTATATTCAAGACCTTCTTTCCTCTCTGAAAAAGCAGGAGCTTTCGGACTTTGACATAGTTGTTTCCGATGACGGCTCATCTGATGCGACAGGAAAGATAATAGCACACGAAATACTTCGTTCGAATATCCCGATACACAGTCTGATAAGGCCTTCGACTGATGAAAGAGGAGCAAAGGGGAATTTTCTCTTCCTCATCGAAAGCACTGAGGCAAAAACATATTTCCTCTGTGATCAGGATGATATCTGGTTTTCCTCCAAGATGAAGAAGGAAAAGGAAAGACTTGATGAGCTTCGAAAGAAGTACGGTGATGATCTGCCTCTCCTTGTGTTTTCAGACGCAGAGGTCACTGACAGCAATCTAAAGGTTATGAGCCCGTCCTTCCTTGAAATGAACGGCCTTTCGGGGGAGCGCACCGACTTTCGGCAGATTTTGATAGATAATGTGGCACCCGGCTGCACCATGTGCTTTAATCGCGCACTCCGTGAAAAATACCTTTCGGGAAGGGTGAAGTCATATGACAGTGAGTCACTTGAACTCATAGAGATGCATGACCATTATCTTCTCATGATAGCCTCGGTTTTCGGACATGTGAGCTTTTTGAACGAGCCGACACTTTTTTACAGGCAGCATGAAGATAATGAGGTTGGCGCAGGGGGAGAGGGCAAGGCGGCGAAGATAAGAAGGAACCTATCGGCACTGCTCTCAGGCAGTTTCAAAAAAGACAAAACAGAGTTCATCGAAAAAAAGAAGAGGCTCGCAAGGGCGATGCTTTGTTTTGAGGATATTCCGGATGAGGCGGGAAAAGTGTTGTCCGGATTTCTGGATATGGACCGGATGAAGAAATCCGAAAGGATGAGATTCCTGAAGGAAAACAATATAGGGCGAAACAGCCATGATCTTTGGTTTCGGCTGTTTGCCTGAGTGCGGGAGGAAGTATTATTCATGAATGAAAGGGAAAAGCTACTGGAGCTTAGGAACAGGACAGGAATGAACAGAAGGGAATTCTGCCAGTATTTCAACATTCCCTACAGGACGGTTCAGGATTGGGAGCTTGGCTCCCGGAAGATGCCCGCTTATCTTCTGGAACTTATGGAGTTCAAGGCCAACGCCGTGAATCTGAAGAAGGAAAAGAAGAATCAGAAAAGCGCCGAAGCTTTGGGCAAAGACGAAGGCAAAGAAACTGGAAAGGACAATGAAAATTGAAAGAGTTGAAAAAGACCTACGATCCTTCCGAGATTGAGGAACGACTGTACAAGAAGTGGGAAAAGAACGGATATTTCCACGCAAAGGTTGATAAGAGCAAGAAGCCCTTCACCATCGTGATGCCGCCGCCGAATATCACGGGACAGCTTCATATGGGGCACGCCCTTGACGAGACGATGCAGGACATACTGATCAGGATGAAGCGCATGCAGGGCTACGAGGCACTCTGGCAGCCGGGCACCGATCACGCGGCCATATCCACTGAGGTCAAGATCATCAATGCCCTGAAGGAACAGGGTATCTCAAAGGATGACCTCGGAAGAGAAGGCTTTCTCGAAAAAGCCTGGGAATGGAAGGCAGAGTATCAGGGGCGCATAGACAATCAGCTCAAGAAACTCGGCTCCTCCGCGGACTGGGAACGTGAGCGCTTCACAATGGATGAGGGCTGCTCGAAGGCCGTCGAGAAGGTATTCATCAAGCTTTATGAAAAAGGCTATATATACAAGGGCAAGAGGATAATAAACTGGTGTCCTGTCTGCAAGACCACCATAAGTGACGCCGAGGTTGAGTATGTTGAAAAGAAGGGACACTTCTGGCACATACTTTATCCTATCGCCGGAGAAGAGGGAAAGTATATTGAGATCGCGACTACCCGTCCGGAGACCATGCTCGGCGATACGGCAGTAGCCGTGAATCCGAAGGACAAGCGTTACAAAAAGCTTATAGGAAAGAAGGTCATCCTTCCGATAGTCAACAAAGAAATCCCTGTGATCGAGGATGATTATGTGGATATGGAGTTTGGGACCGGCATCGTAAAGATCACTCCCGCCCACGACCCCAACGACTTTGAGGTTGGAAAGAGACACGACCTTCCGGAGATAAATATCTTAAACGACGACGGGACCATAAATGAAAATGGCGGAGAATATGAAGGCCTTGACAGACTTGAAGCCAGAGAGAGGATAGTCGAGAGGCTTCAAAAAGAAGGACTCTTGAAAGAGGTCGAGGACATCGAGCACAATGTCGGTACCCACGACAGGTGCCGTACGGATATCGAGCCCATGATCAAGCCCCAGTGGTTCGTGAAGATGGAGGAGATGGCCCGCCCCGCGCTTAATGCGGTAAAGAACGGGGACCTCACCTTTGTTCCTCAGAGGTTCTCAAAGGTCTATGTCCACTGGCTTGAAAATATCAAGGACTGGTGCATTTCAAGACAGCTCTGGTGGGGACACAGGATACCTGCTTATCAGTGCGCAGACTGCGGACATATCGTGGTAGCGCCTTCTGACAAGGCACCCAGGATCTGCCCCCGCTGCAGGAAGATGAACATCACGCAGGATCCGGATACACTTGATACATGGTTTTCTTCGGCACTCTGGCCTTTCTCAACGCTTGGCTGGCCCGAGAAGACTCCGGAATATGACTATTTCTATCCGACGGATGTGCTCGTGACAGGCTATGACATTATCTTCTTCTGGGTAGTAAGGATGGTCTTCTCCGGCTATGAGCAGACCGGAAAATGCCCCTTCCATACTGTGATGATCCACGGGCTTATAAGGGACAGTCTCGGAAGAAAGATGTCAAAATCGCTTGGCAATGGTATCGATCCGTTGGAGGTCATCTCAAAGTACGGCGCCGATGCCCTTAGGCTCACACTCATAACCGGAAATTCTCCCGGAAACGATATGCGCTTTTACTGGGAAAAGGTTGAAAACTCAAGGAATTTTGCAAACAAGATATGGAATGCTTCAAGGTTCATAATGATGAACCTCCCCGACGGCGAGATAGAACTTCCCTTTGATCGTGATTTTACGACAGCTGACAGATGGATAATATCTCTCGTGAACACCCTCGCAAAGGATGTCACGGAAAACCTCGACAAGTTTGAACTCGGCATAGCGGTTCAGAAGGTATATGATTTCCTCTGGGATGAGTTTTGTGACTGGTATATCGAATCAGTCAAATCAAGGATTTACGGCAAGGAGGGCGAGGCGTCAAAGAACGCAGCGCTGTTCACATTGAGGGAGGTTCTCTCAAGGGCGCTTAAGCTCCTTCATCCCTTCATGCCCTTCATTACCGAGGAGATATACTGCACTCTCCATCCCGAGTGCGACACCATAATGACTGCAAAGTGGCCTGAATATTCAAAGACCCTCGCATTCAAAAAGGATGAGGAGGCTTATTCCCATATCAAGGATTTTGTTCGCGCAGTAAGGAATGTCAGGACCGACATGAATGTTCCGCCTTCAAAAAAGGCACATGTATACGTGGCTTCGGAAGACAAAAATATCAGGGAGACCTTCAATGAAAACAGTCTCCTGCTTTCGACTCTCGCGGGAACCAGCGGCATCAGTGTCGTAAAAAACACCTCCGGGGTGGAGGGTGGCACCGATTCCTGCGTTTCCCAGGGTATAGCGGGAGCTACTCTTTATCTTCCTATAGCGGAGCTCGTTGACGCTGAGAAAGAAAAGGAGCGTCTCACAAAGGAGAAGGAACGGCTTCTTGCAGAACTGAAGCGTTCCGATTCAATGCTCAATAACGAACGCTTCCTTTCAAAGGCTCCCGCAGACAAGGTGGCGGCTGAAAAAGAAAAGAGAGAAAAGTATCAAAAGATGTATGACGATCTTCTGAGCCGTTTGGAAAAGCTCTAAATGTTTTTTTAGACGGGGATCCCCAGTGCCTTTAAGGTATTGAAAGAGGGATCCCCGTTTTTTGACAGAAAATCCTTAAGCCCGTTTATATAGAAATCAAGGAAGGCGTGGTCAGAGGTCCGGTTTGCGGGAGGAGTCATATAGTCACTGCCGTAATATGAAGTCAATACAGCATCATAGCCCTCCGGGATAATGATGCTTCCTGTTTCAAAGGGGACGCGCTTTTTTTTGAAGATGTCCTTCTTCCATACCCGGTCCACGGCATCGTGATAGCAGCAGTTTGACCAGAGCACATAGCACTTTGCTTCCGTGGGACGTACGCTTCTTACAATGTCCTCGTACAGCGTTTCAAGTTGAATGAGGATGTCTTTTTTTCTGTCAAGCTTCTTTCCGGTAAGCTTCTCTATGGCTTCAAGCTTTGTCAA
This sequence comes from uncultured Lachnospiraceae bacterium, assembly GCA_902772635.1. GTDB lineage: Bacteria > Bacillota > Clostridia > Lachnospirales > Lachnospiraceae > RUG306. The sequence continues at coordinate 13,255 of CACYBK010000115.1, forward strand.
AGTGTCCGGGGTGTCGGGATTTATAGTCTGCGAGCTTATCGTATAGAGGAGAAGCTCAGAGAGACCGAATATGGTATCGCGAAACGACTGATCGTCCGGACACAGATCCAGTATTGAAATATCGATCCCGAGAGGGAACGGACAGCCATAGTTTTCAGACAGCCATTCATCTGTGAGTGAAACGGAAAGCGAGTTCATTATCCTCGGCATTCCTATATAGGGGTGAAGGACGGCAGAGGTGCCACGATTTCCGACAAGAGCATAGCTTTCAGGGAAGACCTTTTTGAAATTCTTTTCGAGGATATCATAGTCTCTTCGCGTCATCAGTATGTCGATGTCATTGTCCCAGGGGATAATTCCCTTCTCCCTTACTGCGCCGAGCAAGGTTCCGCAGTCAGCGAAATAGGTGATCCCGAGAGTCTCACAGGCCTTGTCCACGTTATATAGGACTTTCAAGGTCGAGGCCCAGATACGCTTCATATATGCAGGTATAAGATAGTCACGTCTTACTTCATCCTGAAAATAATCATCGGGAAAACTGAACATCATTTTCCTCCTGCTGTCATTTCTGCGACCATTTTTTCATATTTTTTGAGAAGCTCGTTCCAGGAGGAATAGGAAGGGTCATTTGACCTGTCCTCAAGCGGTACTATTTCATTTAGGAAGGGAAGAAGCTTTCCCGAGATCTTTATAGAGCCGGAGAGGTTCACATGGTCACCGTTGTCGAGGGTGTCGGTGCTCCAGTCTATGCCTGTCTCCTCAAGCCTTGTATTGAAATCGTAGTAGGGAACATCTATCTCTTTGGCGTAAGCAGTCAGGGCATCTATTACAGCAGGATTGTAATTCACCGGTGAAGGGGAAGAGTAGAAGACGACCTTTGCGCCATTTCGTTCGCAGAGATCCAATATACGCCCCATGAAATAGCGGCTTTCCGGAGGGATCTCGGTGCGTGAGCCCTTGTTGTCATCATCCATATAATCAGCACCGCCGTAGGCCCTTACAGCGGTCATAATCTCATAGCCCTTGAAATAATTGTCGTCCGCCTTCTCCTCCCCCATCAGGACCTGCTTCCATTTGTCATGATAGACGAAGATCGAAAAGAGATTCTTGAGCTCGCCTTTTACGACCTTTCCAATGTTTTCGGCCATGCTGTCCTTTCCGATCATGCAGTGGGTCTCGATCAGGACCACCTTTGGGGACTGGGTGGCAAAGGCCTTCCGGAGCGCGAAATAGGTTTCGCCGATATGCTGTCCGGGCTGCCCCACAAGGTAAAGAGGGACTCCGCCTTCCTTCCAGAAGTACATGGGATTGATGGAGGTATAGGCTTCGCTGTCGCCAAGGGCGATAACATCAAGGGTCTCTTCGGGCTCGTTCATGAGCCCGGCCACACAGCGCTGGCGGCCGGTGACATTGGGGTTGCCCTTTACATAAAAGTTGTTGATCAGGAAGGAGATCAGAAAGAGTGCACCGAAAAAGATGATGACAAAGGCGGCCGCCCTGATGATCCCTTTTTTTCTTTCTTCGTTCATTTCGTATTTTCCAGTTCGTTCTTCATGGCAAGATATCTTTCATAGAGAGCATCCCAGTCCTTGTAACTATTGTCCTTTGAGCGGTCCTCCATGCTCACGTTTTCTTTTATGAAATTAATGAGGTAATGTGTGACTTTGTCCGCACCATTGACATTCAGGTGATCCCCCTCATCAATTGAATCTGTCTTCCAGTCTATACCGATCTTGTCATTTTCCGCATTCAGATCTGAATAGGGGACTCCTATCTCAGAAGCATAAGCTGTCAGGGCCTCATGCGTCGCTGCATTGTAATTGACAGGGGAAGGTGCTGAATAGAGCATTAACTTTGCGCCTTTTTCCTCGCAGAGCTTCATTATCCTCTCCATATAAAACCTTGAAGCTGAGGAAACAGAGGCATTTGAGCCGTTGTTTTGCAAGAGCTCATCGCCCTGATACGGCATGGACTGGGTCTTTATTTTGAAGCCCTTGAAAAAGTTGGGGTCGTCTTTGTCGTCGCCGGTGAGAAGTTCCTTCCACTTGTCGTGATAAACAAAGATTGGGAAGAGTGTTTTCAACTCATCTTTTACAAATTCACCTAAGTTTTCCGCGAGATTCCCCTCTGCAATGAGACCGTGGGTTTCGATCAGGACGACCTTCGGAGTCTGTGTTCTCAAGGCTTTTTTCAGCTCTGAATAGGTTTCGCCAATGAACTGGGCAGAGTGTCCGAGGAGAAAGGAGGGAATGCCGGCCTCATTCCAGACTGTCATGGGATTGAAGGAGGAATAGGCCTCGCTGTCTCCAAGTGTGATGAGGTCAAGTGTATCCGGCTTTTCATTCATCACTTCGATCACGCAGCGCAGACGCCCGGCTATATAGGGCTTCTTCTTGAGATACAGCTCGCTCATCGCATTTGAAAGGAGAAAGACAAGGATGACAAGTATCAGGATGAAGGCAATGAGCCGTATTATATTGTTTTTTCTTTCAGCGGACATATCGAGTGGCATTATAGCATAAGTAGGAAACATCTTCCAACCGGCGCATGAGGACGCACATGTTTGACAGATGTTTATAAATTCATTATTATATGCCACATGGCAAAAAAAAGGAAAAACAGAAAAAGAAGATTGATAAAGACGATCATCGTTCGTTCCCTTGCGATCCTTGGAACAGCGGTGGCTCTTTTTGTGATACTCGTTTTTGGACTGGTTTCTGTAATTTCACTCGGCCCTTCCGAAACTGCGAAGGGAATATTTGTCAATTCCGTTATGGGAACGAGCGCGGCGAAGTTCCTTGCGCGCATTTATTTCTCAGAGGAAGAGATACAAAAGATGATCTCCTCAGAGCAGGAGGAGGCAAGTGTGGAATTTGATCCCAATTCCCTCGACCTTGTAAAGATCAAAACAGAGGCTGAGCTAAAGGAGGGAGCGCTCCCTGTCGATACGCCGGCGGCCGAGCAGGATCCGGCTACGATCACCTCTGATCCGGACGGCGACGGGATAGAGGCTCTTGAGATCACGGGCGAAGGCTTCACGGGAAACCTCCTTATAGTTTATGATCCCGCTCGTGTTCATTTTTATTCAATAAGCAATTTCTCAACTTCCGGCTCCGGAAAGAAGATCACTACCATAATCAACGAAACAGGCGCTGTCGCCGCCATCAACGGCGGAGGCTTCTACGATCCCGATGGCCATGGTCAGGGCGGTATGCCTATTGGTCCTACCTTTGTAAACGGGGAACTGGTGTCAAATTTCGATCCCGATCATTATTATACGATAATAGGTATGACGGGTGAGCACAAGCTTCTTGTCGGAAATATCTCGGCTTCCCAGGCCCTGCAGAATGGCATAGTTGAGGGAATTACCTTCGGGCCTGCACTGGTTTTGAACGGTAAGGCTGTTGAATTTGCGGAGATAAGAGGAGGACTTAATCCAAGGTCCGCCATAGGTCAGCGCGCGGACGGCGCGATCCTCCTGATGACGGTAAACGGGCGCCAGCCCGGGTCTCTCGGCGCCACCTACAAGCAGATGGGAGAACTGATGCTCAAATACGGCGCAGTGACAGCGGGAAATCTGGACGGCGGTTCCTCTTCGCGTCTTTTCTACAAGGGCGAGCAGCTGAACAAATCCTCATCCCTCATAGGGATGCGTCCTGTTCCCAATGCGATAATAGTAAAGTAAAGGATCGGTATCATATAAATGAGCGATTATAATAACGAAATCCAAATGATGCCGATAAGGCCAAGAAGCAGTGCTGATGGAGAAAGAAGAAGTACTGCGGGTGTTTCCGGCGGAAGCGGGAACCGTAACGGCAGCGGGAACCACAGCGGCAACGGAAACGGTAGCAGGAGGAGAAGAAGAAAGAAAAGAAAGCCGGTCTTTTACAAGGTGCTGCTTCTTTCTTTCCTGGCGGGGCTTGTTGTAATAGCAATAGTCCTTCTTGTGGTATATCGAAGTCTTGAGGGTTATGAACAGAGGGCAGTGGCCAGGCGCTCGGAGGAGGCTTCAAGATCGATCTCAAGGTACAACAGCGAGAAGCTTTCGGCAGAGACCTCTTTCAGCATCTCCGCCGAAGAAGCGGCAAAGACCTCGAGAGAGGAAGAACTCCGGATCTCAGCCGAGAGATCTGCCGAGGAGATAGCGAAGACTGTTGTTACCGATGAGGAGAGAGCGGAGGTTGAGAAGCGGGCTTCTGACTTCACAAAGGCGTACGCTCTGTTTTCGCTGAATGATGACGATTACAGAGGGGATGTGCTTGCTTATGTAGACAAGAGCACGCCGCTATATCAGCATCTTGCCTATTACAATAATGACTGGGAAGGCTCTTTCTCAAATCCCACCTATGAGGGACTCAAGGTCAGCAATGTGAAAAAGTCCGCCTCCGATCAAAGTGTCTATACCTGCAGGGTTGACTGCCTTTTCAGATTCAGTGCAGGCGGCTCGCACGAGTTCAATCTTGATTTTGATTATACCTTCAAGAGAAACAGCAACGGGCGTCTGATGCTCACTGATATGCAGGGGATCGAAGGAACCTGATGAACGGATTTGATACGGCGCTCATAGCGATTGAGTCAAAGGAAGAGGCAGAGAGGCTTTCAGCAGTACTCAAAGTAAACAATATAGATTCGGATATAGTGCGTTCAGCTTCTGACATTTACGCTCTTGGAGCGAAGCGCTTTACATATATCATATATGTGAGGGAAAAGGATATGGAGCTCTCTGCAGAGATAGCGAGACGCTTTGTGTCTTCGCGCTCATGATTGACAGAAAGAGAGATAGATAGGTTTGGGAAAGATTGAGTTTTTTCAGGGCCGGCCGAAGGACAGTGAAGGGAGGCTGATGAAGGAGATCAGGGTTTATGATTTCCTTGATTCGCTTCATATTGACTATTTCAGATCGGATCATGATCCGACTTCTACTATGGAGGAGTGCAATAGGGTAGGGGTGATACTGGGATGCAGGATATGCAAGAACCTGTTTCTTACAAACAAGCAGCATTCGGAATATTATCTTCTGATGATGCCAGGGAACAAGCCTTTCAAGACAAAGGAACTCTCTCCCCAGATTCATGTATCAAGACTTTCCTTCGCGGAGCCGGAGGAGCTTGCTTCTCTTCTTGATACGCTTCCCGGATCTGCCAGTGTGTTGTCACTGATAAATGACAAGGAAAACCGGGTACAGCTTTTGATGGATGAAGATGTCACAAAGGGTGATTACATCGGCTGTCATCCCTGTGTGAATACATCCAGTCTCAAGATAAGGACGCGTGATATGATGGAAAAGGTTCTCCCCGCGCTTTCGCACAAGCCAAAGATGGTGAAGCTCGTCGGGGACTGATGGGAGTGTATCATGCCAAATGAAGGCTTGCTGAAAAAGTACGCGTCTCTTGCGGTTCGTACCGGGATCAATATCGAAAAGGGACAGCTTCTTGTGATAAGAGCCTCTGTCAATGATCATGAGTTTGTTGAGCTCTGCGTAAAAGAGGCTTATGAAGCGGGCGCCGGAAAGGTTTCCGTCGTTTGGAACGATGAGAACATAAGCCATATGAGCTATGAATATGAGACCACGGAGTCGCTTTCTTTTGTGCCCGACTGGGTAGTTGAAAGGACCCGTTATCAGCAGGAGAGGGGAGCCGCATTTCTCACCATCGATTCTGAAACTCCGGGACTTATGGCGGATATAGATCAGGACAAGCTCCAGACTGTGCGTCTTGAGTACATGAAGAGGATGAAGCCCTTTCAGGCTTATACCATGAACAATATAGGCCAGTGGTGCATCATCGCCCTTCCGGGCAAAAAGTGGGCAAAGAAGGTCTTTCCGGAAAAGGGAGAGGATGAGGCTGTCGATGCGCTTTGGGAAGCGATCCTTCAGGCCGTAAGGATAAATGAGGATAATGACCCTGTAGCTGAATGGAAAGCTCATGACGAAGAATTGATGCGCCATTGCAAGCTTTTGAATGAATATAATTTCGACAGGCTTCACTTTGTGAGCGAGCTTGGGACAGATCTTTATGTCGGGCTCGTGAAGGATCACGTATGGTCCGGCGGAGGGAATTATTCAAAGGGCGGGACCTTCTTTAATGCAAATATCCCGACTGAGGAGGTCTTTTGTATGCCGGACAGGAACCGGGTTGACGGAAAGGTCTTTGCAAGTAAGCCCCTGAGTCACGCCGGAAAGGTGATAGAGGATTTCTGGTTTTCCTTCAAGGACGGCATAGTCATTGACTACGGTGCAAAAAAGGAAAAAGACGCGCTCACAAAACTCCTTGATACTGATGAGGGTTCAAGGCATCTGGGCGAGGTCGCACTGATATCCTATGATTCGCCGATCTCAAACCAGAACATACTCTACTTCAATACTCTCTTTGACGAAAATGCCAGCTGCCATCTCGCTCTCGGGCGCTGCTATCCGGAAAATATAAAAGGCGGCGAGGAGATGTCGGAAGAGGAACTCCTCTCTCACGGCGGAAATCAGTCCATGAACCATGTGGATTTCATGTTCGGGACAAAAGAGATGAGAGTCACCGGGATCGAGAACGATGGGACGGAAGTTGAGATCTTCAGGAACGGAAATTTCGTGATATAAAAAATGAACCTAGGGGACGGAGTCAGGGGACCATTTTTTAAAAATGGTCCCCTGACTCCGTCCCCTAGGTTCATTTTCAGGGTTCTTTTTATTATCCTTCGATCGCGATCACATGCTTCTCGGGGACTTCCTTTGCAGGCTCCTTCTTGGGAACAGATACGAGAAGGGTTCCGTTCTTGAATGAGGCCTTGATGTCCTCTTCAGTCATCTCGTCCCCGACATAGAAGCTTCTTGACATGGAACCGGAATAACGCTCGCGCCGCAGGTACTTTCCGTTATTGTCTTTCTCATCCTTGTTTTCCGTCTTGTTTGCAGTGATGGTGAGATATCCGTCCTTGATCTCAGCTCCCACATCTCCCTTGTCATAGCCGGGCAGGTCGATCTCGAGCTCGTAATGATCCTCATGCTCCTTGATATCCGTCTTCATGAAATTGTTCATGTTTCCGGTGAGGAAGTGGTTCACATCATCATTCTTTGTCCTGCGTACGATCGGGAAGTCCATAAAATCATCAAACAGATTGTCATTAAAGATACTAGGGAATAACATCATAATGCACCTCTTTTCTTTTTTATATCTGTGTTATTTCCTTTCGGATGAGTATGTTATACCACCTTTGTTAGCACTCGTCAAGTATGAGTGCTAACAAAAATTGTGAATTTTTTGTGTCCTCTTCTCGAATAGCGCTGTAAGGCTTATAATAGCGGTGTTGTGACGGTGAGCAAAAAACAGGAAACATGGAAAAAAAGAAAAAGGGCAAGGGTAAATACAAGAGAGAATATCTGAAGATAACAGCGGATACCTACTCCTGGTTTGAGAAGCTGTTTTCAAGAGAGCAGAAGGCGGCTTTTTTGAACGACAGAAACCTCTTTGCGATAGGGGCGGTCTTTTCCGGCATCGCATGCGGAAGGCTCATATTCAGAAATACCGGTTCTTATATTCAGATAATAGATATATTTGTCCATGAAAGGTTCAGGCATTACGGGCTCGGACGCGGAATGCTGCTGTTCCTTCTCAAATATGCATACAGGGAGAAGGTGCCGGTCATTGCTTACTTTTCGGATGAAAAAGAGGACGGGAAGGTAAGGCGCTTTTTTGAGACTGACAAGCTGTTTTCAATAAAGAAGACAGGGGGCTTCTACTGCAGGGTGAGTACGAAGGATATCAGGGTAAAGGAGCTTCTCGATTTAAACAAGAGGCATTCAAAGGACTTTTCGGTCCATACATTCTCCTCTCTTTCACCGGAAACAAGGAAGGCTTTTTTTGAAGGAAGAAATGCCGCGGGGGATTATATGGCCCGGGAGGTGCTTACTAAAAGGAGGCTTCGCAGGCTGTGTCTTTACGTAGCAAAGGGAAGGAAGATAAATGCAGTGGCCTTTGCTTCCTTAAGACGGGATGGAAATATAGAGCTTGATTATCTTTGGGCGAGAAAGGGGGCTTCATCCTCTGCACTCTTCCTTCTGTCGGAAGAGATCAAAAGGGTGTTAAAGCCGAAAAAGAATTTTTATATCTATATAGCCGCGGTATCTTTGGCAACGGAGAGGATAGTGGATCGTCTCATTCCAAAGAGGGAGGTTTTGAAATATTACTACAGGGCGATCTTCGAGAAGGAGCGGGTAAATGCCGGAATCAGAGCTTCTGAAAAGAAAAACGAAAACTGAGATCCAAAGGGAAAAAGTAAGAGAGAAAGAGCAGCAGCAATATCTTTCAGAGGATATGCTCTATCCCGGGCGGCAGATCACTAAGTCAGGAGCCTTTGGCCAGATCGAGCGGTGCTTTCTTGAAAAGCAGGAGACTGCTGTCACCAGGGACATGCCCGTGACTGCGGATCTCAAACTCCGTATCAAAAAAGAAATCCTCCCTGATCACCAGGAAGGAAATATGAAAAAATCCGACTATGCTACAAGGCTTCTCGAGTCTCTTTCAAAGCAGGGGAAGTTCTTCAGGAATTGATGATCTCAACGATCTTGTCTTTTGCAAGGACTCCCGTTGATCTGTTTTGGGCCGCGCCGTCCTTGAAAAAGATAAGGGTCGGTATGCTCATTATATTGAACTGCTCCGCTATCTCCGGATTGTCATCAACATTCAGCTTTCCAACCTTGACCTTTCCCTCGTACTCTCCGGCGATCTCCTCTATCACGGGAGCCATCATCTTGCAGGGACCGCACCAGTCCGCATAAAAATCAACAAGGACGGGCTTGTCAGACTCTATTACTTCAGCATTGAAATTCCCGGTTGTGAACTTAAGCTCGCTCATAAAAATTCACCTCGCTTTCGAAAAAACTTACAGTATTGGCATTATACTCTTAATGAATCCCCTTGAAAAGATATGATTAAAAACGACTGCATAAAGTGTTATAATCTTTAATTATTCTACTTGGGAGAGGGTTCATGAAAAAGAAGAAGAGAACAGAGGCTATATCAGAATACGTTCTGAAGAGGATAGACAGTCAGAACAGTGTCGTCGGGGCGGTGCTCTGCATCCTCACGGTTTTTATGGGTTTTTTCTTTATCCTCCTGGACGGCTCAGACAAACCTGAGGGGCTTTCGGGCTTTGAGTCCCCTCAGGCTCAAAACCTCCTTCTCATGGGCGCTGCAGTGTTTGCCGCCCTGATCTTCATCCTTTCAAGAAATGATGACAGACTTTCCGAAGGAAGGCGTCATCTTCTTTCGGTTATCGCTATCATCATATTTGACGCATCGACAATGGCCTTCGGCTTTCTTGCAGCGGGTGCCGATATGGCAAACGGTCGCGGGATGATGAATTTTGCGGTCTCTCTCCTGCTTGTCTTCGGTGCCATTATCTATCCTTTCCTGCTGTCGCTGATAGCGGTGCCTGCTATTTCAGCTTTGTTTGCTCTTCATGTACATTTGTTTGCAGGAGCCATGAATATTGAGCCTTACCATATGCCTGCTTCCGAGGCTATGGATCTTTTTGTTCTCACCATCATAGTGACTATAATAAGCATAATGAATTCCCTGCTTCAGAAAAAGCGCTTTGAGGCGGAGGGGGTTTATTTCAACAATGTCAAAACGCTTCTTGCTGCGAATCCAAACGCTTTTTCCGCACTCCGAGTGAATGTCACAAAGGATGAGGTTCCCGAAAACATCGGGAAAGGGCCTATCGCTGATGCCCTTCAAGGCGCAGGCAGCATAGATGAGATAATAAAAAGGATAGTAGCCATGAGGCCCGCCCTTTCGAAGAACAGCGGGAGAGCCCGGATCTCCAGGGATTCCCTTCTCGCAGCTTTTGACGAAGGAAGGGATCAGTTGTCCTTTGACTGGAATTATCAGCTTGAGAACGGCAGGTACGGCTGGGTCAATTCAAATGTCAGGCTGATCAAAAACCCCACTACAAAGGATATTGAAGCCGTCGTCTGTTCAGAGACGAATGACAGAAGGTATGCCACAAGGAGGATACTTTCTATCCTTTCCGATATTGAATATATCCAGATAGCCACAATAGATGTCGAAAGGAAGACAATCTCCCTTTACAGCAGCGAAGGAAAGATAAATGACGGCACCTTCCCGGACAGGGACTATGATGAGGAGACAAGATCGATACTCCGGAGATTCTCGTCCGAATACGCAGGCTCTTCAGGCTTGAGCGCACGGATGCTTTCTTTTGATACCATAATCGGGATGCTGTCCCAGAAGGATGTTTATCAGGTGCGATTCCAGGTGGGTTCCAAGCATTATCAGGAGTGCTTCCGTTATCTTGATGAATTCAAAAAAAACATATTGATGACGGTTCAGGATATCACAGAGCTTCTTTCCGAGGAGGAAGAGAAGAACAGGAGAATGAGAGAGGCTCTTTCGCAGGCGCGTGAAAGCAGCAGGATGAAGGGTGAATTCATTTCCCGTATGAGCCACGATATCAGAACGCCGATGAGCTCGATCATAGGCTTTTCTTCCCTGCTGGAGCGTGACAAAAATGATCCCGAAAGGATCGCTTCAGACACGAAAAATATAATGAGCGCCGGAAATGAACTTCTTGCACTTGTGAGTGATGTTCTTGATATCGTAAAGCTGAACTCCAGGGAGAACGGACTTATTGAAAAGGAGTTCTCACTTGATAGAACTGTCAGGAGGGTCGCAGAGTCGGCAAATGAATTGTCAGTTCGGCGTGCCGTCGGTTTTTCTGTCGATGAGTCAGGTATAGCCCACGAGAACTTTATTGGTGATGAGGAAAGGATAGGTCAGATCCTTTCAAATATTATCGTCTTTTTGTTGAACCGTACGAAAAAGGGCGGAAATGTAAGCCTCTTTGTCAAGTCACGCCCCCACCCCTCAGGCAAGGAGGAAAATATCTCCTTTGAGATCAGAGGTGATCAGGTCGTACTCTCGCATGAATATCAGGAGACCATCTTTGAGCCGTTCAGCAAAGAGGAAGTATCTGTAGAAGACAGAATTGATGCGGAAGCGGAAGGTAATGCCGATACCGGTCTTGCGCTTCCAATTTCAAAGATACTTACGGAGCTCATGGGTGGAAATATCTATGTGAAGAGCGATCAGGTGGAGGGCACGGTCTTTTCTGTCATCATTCCCCTTCGTTTCACTGAGGCAGAGCTTTTCTCCATTGATCCGGGGCAAACAGAAGAGGAAAAGAACGTATTTGACGGCCTCCGTATACTTGCTGCCGAGGATAATGAACTGAATGCCGTTCTTCTTCGGGAGATAATGGCTATGAAGGGGGCGGAAACGGAGATAAGAGGGGATGGAGAGCAGGTGCTCAGCGCCTTCAAGTATTCCCCCGCAGGAAAATATGACGTGATACTTATGGATGTCCAGATGCCCGTGATGGACGGGCACGAGGCAGCAAGAGCCATAAGGGCGCTTGAATCCGATATGTCACTGCCGCTTGAGAAGCGTCGTGAATCCTCTATCATACCCATTATTGCGATGACTGCGAACACCTTCCCTGAGGATGTGGAGGAGTCATTGAATTCGGGAATGAATGATCATGTCGGAAAGCCCATTGATATTGTGGCGCTCTCCGATGCAATCAGAAAAAGCCTTCCGAAGGCGTAGAAAGAAGAGTTTATTATGAGAGGCTGTGGAATATTATTACCTGTTTTTTCTCTTCCCTCAAAGTACGGGATAGGGAGTTTTTCAAAAGAGGCGTTTGATTTTGTTGATTTTCTGAACAGATCGGGACAGGGTTTCTGGCAGATACTTCCGCTTGGACCCACGGGCTATTCAAACTCCCCTTATCAGAGTGTTTCTTCTTTTGCAGGGAACCCGGATTTCATTTCTTTTGAAAAGCTGATAGAAGAAGGTTTACTTTCAGCTGATGAAGTGAATAGCGTGAATTTCGGTGCTGATCCTGAGAAGGCGGACTACGGCGCGCTCTACGAGGGAAGGCGCCCTCTCCTAAAGACTGCTGCAAAAAGACTGAAGGAGAGCTTTTCCGAAGAAGAGGAGCTCAAAAAAGAATATGATGAGTTTCTATTGAATGAAAGCTACTGGCTGAAGGATTATTGTCTTTACGCCGCGATCAAGGAAGCAAATGAAAACAAGCCCTGGCTCGAGTGGGACGAGGAACTGAAGGAAAGAAAGCCCCAGGGTTTAAAGGAAGCGGAAAAAAAGTACGAAGAAGAGACAGAGGCTTTTGCCCTCATCCAATTCATTTTTGACAGGCAGTGGAAGGCGCTCCACAAATACGCGAAGAAAAATAATGTTGAGATCATCGGGGACCTTCCCTTCTTTGCCGCTGTAGACAGCGCCGATGTCTGGGCAAACCAGAAGGCCTTCAAGCTGGACAAAGAGCTGAAGCCTGCTTTCTCGGCAGGCACTCCGCCCGACGCCTTTTCTCCCAAAGGGCAGGTATGGAGGATGCCCGTCTATGACTGGGAGGCGGAACGGAACAACGGTTACTCCTTCTGGCTTTCGAGATTCAAAAGAAATTTTGCTCTCTTTGACATAGTCAGGCTCGACCATTTCCACGGTTTTTCGGAGTGCTTTGAGATACCCTTTGATGACGAGGACGCTCTCAAAGGAAAGATGGTAAAGGGACCGGGAGATGAGCTTTTTGATATTATCTTTAAGAAATACGGTGAAGGAAAACTCATCGCGGAGGACCTTGGGAATGTGACACGCGAAAACGAGGAGTTGCTTGAAAGGACAAAGATACCCGGGATGAACATCCTTGAATACGCCTTTACAAGCTGGGATTCAAAATACATGACCCACAGGCAGCTTCAAAACTCCGTGGTCTATACCGGAAATCACGACAATGCTCCGCTTCGCGCATGGATCGAGGACATAGGGGACGGCAGCCGGGACTTTTTGAGGCGTTATGTCAATTCGATAAACACGGATTACGGGAAGCTCACCTGGGACACGATAAGGGAGGCCTACAGATCGGTTGCCTTTCTTTCGATAGTGCCGCTCTATGACTATCTGGTGCTTGGCAGGGAAGCGCGTCTCAATACTCCGGGCACTGATTCCGGAAACTGGCAGTGGCGCCTTCGCCCGAACCTTCTTTCCGCCGACCTTGAAAGAAGCATCAGGGAGCTTGCCGATACCTACTGCAGGCTGCCCCAGGAAAAACCCGCTGAGGAAGAGGAGACTCAAAAGTAAGCTCCAATGAAGAGGATAAGAAAAAGGGTCTTTGATCTCATCAATATCAATAATAAGGATGATGCAGCAAGCCGTATCTGCAACTACATCATCGTGATCGCGATAATCACAAATATCGTGATACTTATTGCCGAGACCTTTGAAATTCCGGAAGCTGTAGCGTCAGTGTTTGATGTGATCGAGATGGTCACGCTTGTGATATTTATCATAGAGTTTGGCCTTCGCATATGGACCTCGGTGGAGCTCTATCCGGGGAAGTCCTATGGCTACGCTATCAGCCATTTCATCTTTTCCTTTTACGGACAGATAGATCTCTGGTCGATACTGCCTTACATCCTGCCCCTTTTCATTCCCACGGGTCTTGTGGCGCTTCGGGCGCTTCGGGTTTTCAGGGTGCTTCGGCTGTTTCGGATCAATGCGAGATATGATGCCTTCAATGTTGTGCTTGATGTCATATACGAAAAGAGGACACAGCTTGCCTCCTCGATGGTGCTGATACTTACCTGTATGATCGCGTCCTCGCTCCTCATGTATTCCGTGGAGCATCCGGTGCAGCCCGAGGTCTTTGACAACGCCTTCTCCGGCATGTGGTGGTCTGTATCCGCGATGCTGACGGTGGGCTACGGGGATCTTATCCCGATCACCATTGCGGGCAGGATCATTGCGATAATAATGGCCTTCCTCGGCGTAGGGCTCGTCGCGATCCCTACAGGTATCATTTCCGCGGGCTTCGTCGAGCAATATACGAAGATCAAGCAGAAGGAAAATGACATATCAAATTATGTCAACTTCATAAAGATCACTATGGAGAAGGGGCATCCATGGGTCGGACAGGAGATCAAGGCGCTGCAGTTTCCGCCGGAGCTCCTCGTGGTCTCGATCATACGTGACGATCAGATCATCATGCCGAGGGGAAATACGATCATTGAGGAGCAGGACGTTCTTGTACTTTCTGCCGTTGAGTTTGAGAACAGCATCGGGATAGATGTGCGAAAGGTCCTTGTGGACAAGGATTCACTCTGGAAGGACAAAAAGATCTCCGAGATCAATTTCTCCGAAAACGTGGTCGCGGTGGCTATCATCAGGGGGACGAAGACCCTGATACCGAAAGGAAATACTGTGATAAGGCAGAAGGATGTGATCATACTCTGCGAGCATCTTTACAGCTTGCTGAAATCAAAGCTGTCGTAAAATTATTATTTTTTTTGAGAGGGGGGTTCTATGGGAAACAAAATGGCTGACTGGAAGATCGGGGATCCGATGATCAATGAAAATGATTATTGGCCCGATGAAAACTATGTAGCTGAGGACAAGGAGAAGGAGAAGCTGATACTTAAGCTTGCGACGCTCATCACCGACCGCTACGCGAAGAAGCTTACCAGGAAGATCAACAACCGCGATCCCGAGTACTGGATGCTCGATCACATCCTGACAAAGGAGGAGGCGAAGTTCCTTTTGAACTTCAAAAAGACGAGAGTCTCCTACAATGTCAGGGAGCTTGCAAAGATGAACAATATGTCCATCGAAGACACCGTAAAGATGGTGAAGCATCTTCGCTGGGTGGGGATCATCGAGCAGACGCGCTCAAAGACTCCATCCCATCACAGGAGATTCGAGCTTCCGATCTTCGTTCCGGGGAGCGCGGAGTTCATGATGATGCAGGAAAAGCTGACGGACAAATTCCCCGAGCTTGCCACTTTCTTCAATCTCATGACACAGCTTCCCCTTGCGGGCATGACGGAGAATGTACCGCCGGGAGGTGCCGGGATCGGTATGCATGTCATTCCGGTGGAAAAGGCCATAAGCGCGGAGAACAAGGCGGTTTCTGTTGAGAAGCTTTCAGCCTGGATCGACAAGTATGACAAATTCGGGATCTCGGAGTGCTCCTGCCGCAAGCAGCAGACCATGCGCGGCGAGGGCTCAGGCCAGATCAGGGGCGATTACTGCATAGGCGTAGGCGATATGGCCGAGTATATGGACGACAGAGGCATAGGGCATCTGATCTCCAAGGAAGAGGTCTATGAGATACTTGAGAGAGCCGAGCGTCATGGCTATGTTCATCAGATCACGAACATAGACGGCGAGGACAAGATCGTCGCGATCTGCAACTGCGCTCCGGGCGTCTGCAACGCACTTCGTACTTCGCAGCTTTTCAATACTCCCAATATGTCCGCGTCCGCTTACCGCGCCCATGTTGAGCACGAGAAATGCGTTGCCTGCGGAAAGTGTGTGGAGGTTTGTCCCGTAGGCGCTGCGAAGCTCGGACAGAAGCTCTGCAAAAAGGACGGAAGCGAAGTGACCTATCCGAAGTCTCTCCTTCCCGATGATGTGAAATGGGGACCCGAGAAGTGGAATTACAATTACAGGGACGACGCAAAGATCAATTGCTATGACACCGGAACAGCTCCCTGCAAGACCGCCTGCCCTGTTCATCTTTCGGTCCAGGGTTATATCAAGATGGCGTCGGAAGGCCGTTTCGACGAGGCTTTGAAGCTCATCAAGCAGGACAATCCCTTCCCCATGGTCTGCGGAGAGGTCTGCAACAGAAGGTGCGAGGATGCCTGCACAAGAGGGACTGTCGATCAGCCTCTTGCAATAGACGAGATCAAGAAATATATAGCTTCTCTCGAGCTTAACGAGAAGCAGCGCTACATACCGCTCTGCGAGAAGCACGACGGCGGGATGTGGGGCGACGAGTTCAAGGTAGCGGTGATAGGAGCAGGTCCCGCCGGACTTTCCTGCGCTTATTTCCTGAGGCTTGACGGCTATCCCGTCACTGTATTTGAAAAGGAAAAGCGTCCCGGCGGAATGCTGATGAACGGCATACCTTCTTATCGTCTTTCAAAGGATGTGCTCGACAGCGAGATAGATGTGTTCAGGCAGATGGGCATTGAGATCAAATGCGGTGTTGAGGTAGGAAAGGATGTGACGATAGAGTCACTTCGGAAAGAAGGCTACAAGGCATTCTTCATAGCTGTCGGCTGCCAGGGCGGCCGCCTTGCGGGAGTTCCCGGGGAGGATGCAAAGGGCGTTCAGACCGGAGTTGACTTTCTTCGGAATATCAATATAGACCATTCCATAAAGTTAAAGGGCGATACCGTAGTGATAGGCGGCGGTAATGTTGCTATAGACGTTGCACGCACTGCGGTTCGAGCGGGAGCTTCAAAGGTTACTATGCTCTGTCTTGAATCAGAGGCAGAGATGCCCGCTGCAAAGGACGAGGTGGCTGAGGCAAAAGAAGAGGGCATAGAAGTAAGAAACGGCTGGGGGCCGAAGGAGATCAAGGTCAAGGACGGTAAAGTAGCCGGGATCGTCTTCAAGAAATGTGTGAGCGTCTTTGATGCAGAACACCGCTTCAGTCCGCAGTATGACGAGAATGAGACGATCGAGATAGCGTGCGAAAACGTGCTTTTGTCCATAGGACAGTCCATAATCTGGGGCGATCTTTTGAAGGATACAAAGGTTGAACTTCGAAAGAACGGGGGGATCATTGCGGATCCCGTTACTCTCCAGACAGCTGAGCCCGATATCTTCGCGGGCGGCGATGTGTTCACCGGACCGAAATTTGCTATAGACGCTATTGCATGCGGCCGTGAGGGCGCCGTATCAATAAACAGATTTGTCCATCCCGGAAACAGCCTCACGCTTGCCCGTGACAGAAGGGAATTCATTGAGCTTGACAAGGACGACATCCTTCTCGAGGGCTTTGACAACGCAAAGCGCCAGATCCCCGGGAAGAAGGCCGGAGTTGCAAAGGATACGTTCGAGGATCTTCGTCTCACACTTACTGATGAGCAGGTCAGCATAGAGGCAAAGAGGTGCTTAAGCTGCGGCGCTACCACGGTAGATGAGAACCGCTGCATCGGATGTGGGCTCTGTACGACGAAGTGTGAATTTGACGCGATCCATTTAAGACGCGATATGCCCGAGGCTTCGAAGATGTATCGCACAGAGGACAAGCTGAAGGCTGTTGCTCCCTATGCTTTGAAGCGCGCTGTCAGGATAGTCAGGAACAAGAACAAGACAAAATAAAGGGAAAATGAGTTTAGCGTAAATGGGCTACAATATTTATTTTGAACTGGTCTCAAGCATATTTCTGGTGTTGATGCTTGGCTCCATGCTTGTAAGCAGGAGAGATACGGCGCGCCACAGCGCCGTATTCCGCCTGCTTGTTTTCATGCTGATAATATCCGGAGCGATCGATATCGTAACGGCCAAGCTTATCGACAATCAATCGCTTGTTCCTATCCCCCTGAACATTACGCTGAACACCTTGTATTTCATGCTCGCACCCTGCTGTGCCTTCTTCTTTCTGATTTACGTACTTTCATACGACAGTTTCCCGAAGAAAGCCGCAAAGGTGGTGAAGTCGATCGCTGTCTGTTCACTTGTTGTTTATCAAATTCTCTGCCTCATAAATATAAGGGCAGGCTTCATATTTACATTCAAGGATGGCTTCTACGCTCACGGTCCGCTGGTCCTGATAGTGCAGGGTTATTCTCTCGCCATGGTGATCCTTGCCCTGGTACTTCTCTTTGCGGTCAAAAAGACCTTTACCAACCGGCAGTTTTACCCTCTCGTCGTCTATTCCCCCATCATAGTAACAGGATCGCTGGTTCAGACCTTTGTAGTTCCCAAGGTGCTGCTGGTCTTTTTTGTTGCGGATCTGGCCGCCTTCATTATCTTTTTGTTTCTTGAAACCCCGGATTATCAGAAGCTTCAGAAGACGCTCGCTCAGCTTTCCGATGCTGAGCATGAAGCTGTAAAGGCCAACAACGCGAAATCCGACTTCCTCTCCCAGATGAGTCACGAGATCAGGACACCCATCAATGCTGTCCTTGGAATGAACGAGATGATAATAAGGGAGACGACCGAGCCCGCGATCAGGAATTACGCTGATGACGTAAAGGCAGCAGGCTCCTCCCTTCTTTCGATCATCAATGACATTCTTGATTTCTCAAAGATCGAGGCGGGCAAGCTTTCGCTCATACCGGAGAATTATCATCTCTCGGCGCTCATAAATGACCTCAATGTGATAATAAGACCGAGGGCTGAGAGCAAGGGGCTTGATTTCAATATCAGTGTGGACAAGGAGCTTTGCGAGGAGCTGCGGGGCGACGACACGAGGATAAGGCAGGTGATATTGAACCTGCTTACGAACGCTGTGAAATATACCGAGGAAGGCGCTGTAACGCTTTCGTTCGAGCGAAACAATGATTTCAAAGAAGAAGGAAAGACTGCGATCACGGTCCATGTCAAAGATACCGGGATAGGTATAAGAGAAGAGGACATGGATATACTTTTCTCGCCCTTTGACAGGATCGAAGAGGGAAGGAACAGGGACATCGAGGGAAGCGGCCTTGGAATGAGTATCGTAAAGAGCCTGCTTTCCATGATGGGCTCAAAGCTTTCCGTGGACTCAAAATACGGTAAGGGGAGCGATTTCTACTTCACGATCGTTTCGGATGTAGTAGGACCTGAGCTCATCGGAGATTTTGAAGAGAGGATCAGGCGGAAAAAGAAAAAGAGATCAGAGGCGCAGTTCACTGCCGAGAAAGCAAAGCTTCTGGTTGTTGATGATACACCCGTAAATATTGTTGTTTTCACAAATCTTTTGAAGAGGACGCATGCTTCGATAGACAGCGCCAACAGCGGCAAGGAGGCATGCGAGAAGGCAGACCTGAAGAAATACGATATTATCTTCATGGATCACAGGATGCCGGGTATGGACGGTACGGAGACCATGCTCCGGATCAAGCAGTCTGACGGTCCAAACAAGACGACGCCCATCGTTGTTCTTACAGCTACAGCGATCTCGGGAATGAGGGAAAAATTCCTGGAATACGGTTTTGATGATTATCTTTCAAAGCCGGTGGATCCGCAGAAGCTGGAAATGATGGTAAAGAAATACCTTCCTGAAACGCTGATCGTTGAGGGCGAAGTCGAAGAGGAGGAGAATGCACTCGACTCAAGCTTTCTGGTGCGCCTTCGCGATATAAAGGGGCTGGACGTTTCCGCCGGTATCAAGAACTGCGGAGATGCGGCCGCATACGAGACAGCAATAAGGCTCTTTGCCGCAAACGGCTTCGACAATCTCCGCGGGATCAGACGCACGGTCGAAGAAGGGGATATAAAGAATTTCACGATCAGGATCCATTCTCTGAAGACTGCTGCAAGGATCGTCGGAGCGGTAAGACTTTCAATAGTTGCCGGACGGCTTGAGGGCTGCGGTGACAGGAGCGATGACGCCGGGATCGAGCTCGGAGCACCCGGTCTTTTGAAGAGCTATGAGGAACTCATCAATTCGATCGAGGAGCTTCGGAAGGACACGGAGGAGGACTATCAGGGCAGGAAGCCGATCACAGCCTCCGAGTTTTCAGATGCCTGCGAGGCACTGCGCGAGTGCGCGATGTCCTTTGATTTTGAGAGCGTTGACAATATCATAGACGAGATCAGAAAATACTCCCTGAGCGAAACCGACGCCGCTTTCATTACAGAGATATCGAGAGGCTCCATGGCAGCGGATAGTGACGGGATCATCGCAAAGCTCAATGAAAGGATGAACAGTACCAGATGAAAAGGATAATGGCGGTCGCAGCTGCAGCGCTTTTTACATTTTTTCTTCTTCCGCCTCAAAGGGCGGCCGCCGCAACAGATACACTTCCCTCCGGGATAAGTTTTTCTTCGGTTTCGGAAAAGATAAATGAGGCGGCAGCAGACTCCACGGAAGCTGCTTTTGCTGTATCCGTTTTTTCAGAGGACGGAGTCATTTCGGAAGATTATTTTGGAGATATCGACAAAGAAAACAGTATCAGGGCGGATGAGGACTCAGTCTTTGAATGGGGCGATGTCTCAAAAGCACTGATCTTTGTGAGTGCCATGCAGCTCAAGGAGAAAGGGCTTCTTGACCTTGATACCGATGTGACCGAGTATATCCCGAAGGATTTCTTCAAGCATCTTTCATACAAAGAGCCGATCACTATGAGGCACCTCATGAACCACCAGTCCGGCTACTGCGAGAACACATATAGTTTCAAGGTTGATAGCGCTGAAAAGCTGGGGACTCTTGCAAAGGCGCTTTCCGACACAGAGCCTGCGCAGATTTACAAGCCCGGCGAGGTTACTGCCTATTCAAACTGGGGCGCGTCAGTGGCAGCCTATGTTGTTGAATGTATAGCAAAAGAGCCTTACTCAGATTATGTGAGAGAGAATATATTAAAGCCCCTTTCGATGGAACACACCTCACTTCTTCCGGGACAGACCGATAATGAATGGGTGAAGGAGGCGAGAGCAAAGTCTGTGTCCTATGCCATGAGTCAGGACAGTGAAGGAAATATCGCGCCCCGCTCGATCGGCAGCCGTTATTCCTACAACAGTCTATATCCTTCAGGGGCAGTCACGGGCACGCTTTCCGACTTTGCACGGTTTGGGGCAGCGCTGGTTTCAAAAGACAGTGTTCTCTTTGAAAATAATGAGACACTTTCAGAACTGCTTTCAGGAAGCTTCTTCTATGGTGAGTCTGATATCCCTGCCGTATGCCACGGCTTCTGGCCGGAGGAATGGGGCTACTCAGTCAGGACCATAGGTCATGACGGCTCATCTGATTTCGGCGTTTCAAAGCTTATCATCGATCCTGTTTCAAAAACCGGAGCAGTAATGCTTTCAAATCACGCTGACGGCTGCAGCGCTTTTCAGAAGTTTGCAAAAGTGCTCTTCGGTGAAGGAAAGAATGCCTCCTTTGTTTCGGAGCATGAGGTACCCGGGGCAGAGAATATCAGCGGAAAATATCTTACCGCAAGGACTATAGGCAGAGGGCTTCTCCGGTTCTCATCCTTTTCTGCTTCCGCAGATATCACCGCATTTACTAACGGACGATACGGTGTTCCCGGCTATTTTGAGATGAGCTATGCGGGGGACGGGCTCTACATTGTCTCGCAGGGGGATTATATTTATCCTGCCTCTGTAGAGACCTCTGAAAACGGCAGCAGGGTCATCCATGTCTCATCAAGCGACTTTGTCGCAAACCCATCCGGAAGCGTAAATACCATTATCCTCTGGATATATGTGATGCTCGGCCTTACCTCGGTCGTGATAGTCGTTGTAAAGATAATAATGCAGCTTTTAAAGAAGTTTAAAACCTACGAAGGATCCGGCATCATTATGATATCCGAGCTTGCTATGTTCTTTTCGATGCTCGCCGCCGTGGTCTCCGTAAATTTTTACAGGACTCAGTACGGACTCACAAAGGTGCAGGGCACACTGTTTTCGCTTGTTCATATGGGCTGCTTTGTCGCCGCGGTGCTCTCCGTGCTTTCAAGCATCTTCGCGATAAGGAATCTTACTGATGATGACAGCTCACTCAAAATGCGGTATATAGTAAATATTGCAATGAACGGTTTCTTTGGCTTTGCCGTGGTATTTCTTCAACTCTTCATGTTCTGGGGCTGCTGATGAAGGAGGCATCAATGGCTGATAAAGATGTTCTTTTGAAAGATGAGAACAATGAAGGACTTCACAAAAAGAGAAGTGGAGGGACGCTGCCTTTTTTTCTGATAGTGATCGCAGTCGTAGCTTCCATGGCCTTTGTTGTCATATTCTCCTATACTTCCTTCTACAACCGCGCGAAGAATGATGCGAGAGAGCTTGGAAACGCAGTCCTTTCGGAAAAGGCGGAACGCTTTACGGGCTATATCGAAAAGGCAAAGGCCGCGATAGAGGTGGCTGCCGTCGCCGTGGAAGATGATATGAGAAAGTCCATCGATTATGACGGAATACACTCTGTCTTTGTTACGGAAACAAACATGATCAAAAACAATATAGATCCTGATTTCAGCGGTGTCTATGGTGTCGTGAACGGTGAGTACCATGACGGTGCAGACTGGATACCCGGTGATGATTTTGTTGCGACCGAACGCCCCTGGTACAAGGCGGCTCTTACCGGCAACGGAGAGATAGTAATGATACCGCCTTATATCGATATCGAGACCGGTGAGGTCTGCATTACCTTCTCAAAGCTTCTCTATGACAAGAAGAGCGTTGTATCATTTGATGTTTTTTTGAACATGCTTCAATCCCTTGTCTCTGAGATAAAGATCAGCGGGAACGGATACGCCTTTGTTACCACAAACGACGGCACCGTCATCGCGCATACCGACAAAAGTGAGGTCGGAAAGGATTATTCAAAAGAAGAGATGTACACATCTGTCCTTCAAAGGGCAAAATTAAAGAATAATGATTTTGTGACAAAGATAGACGGCGAGGAAAGTACCGTATTTACGCAGGAGGCAGGAGAAGGCTGCTACGTTTTCCTCATAGTGAAGAACCGGGACCTTTACTCAAATGTGAAGGGTATATTCTACAGGGATCTCATAGTATTCTTCCTCATATCGGCACTTGTGGTCCTTCTCGGCTCCATAGCCGTCAGACGTTCCATGAAGCAGCTTGAGGATGAAGAGGAACTGGTCAGAAAGGTTGAGATAGCAAACAGATCAAATCAGTTGAAGTCAGTATTTCTTTCCTCTATGAGTCATGAGATCAGGACGCCCATCAATTCCGTGCTTGGAATGAATGAGATGATAGAAAGGGAGTCTTCCGAGGACAATATCATATCCTATTCAAAGAACATCGAGAGCGCGGGATACATGCTCCTTACGATAGTGAACAATATCCTTGATTTCTCAAAGCTCGAGTCCGGAGAGGTAGAGCTTTCCATCAGGCCATATCAGACCGCCTCGCTTCTGAACGATTTTTCAGCGTTCTTGAGAGAGAGGGTAAAGGAAAAAGGACTCAAAGCTGTAGTTGATATAAGCGAGAATATCCCGTCCTATCTTTCGGGTGATCAGACAAGGATCAGACAGATCATATTGAATCTGATCACAAACGCCATGAAGTTTACTGAAAGCGGGAGTGTTACGTTCAGGGCCTTTGGCCGGGAACTTTCGGAAAATGAATATCTACTCTCGATCGTCGTCGATGATACCGGAGTCGGGATCGAAAAGGAGGAGCTTGATAAACTCTTCTCCTCTTTTGAGAAGGGCGAAAGATCAACGAAAAAGCATGTTCAGGGCGTCGGGCTCGGCCTTTCCATTATTAAAGGACTGGTTGACGCGATGGGCGGAACGATCAGGGTTGAAAGCGAGCTTGGGAAAGGTTCTGCTTTTACAGTTGAATTGCCTCAGCAGATCGTCGACAGACAGCCGGCGGGACCGGTCGCAAAGGAAGAGATAAGGACAAAGGCGGAAAATGAAGAGGCAAAGAAGCATCCCCTGTTTGAAGCACCGGAAGCCTACGTTCTTGCAGTCGATGACAACGCGATCAATCTCTCGGTCCTCTCAGCCCTTCTTAAGCGCACAAAGATGAAGATAGATACTGCCAATGGCGGGGCTCAGGCAATAGAGATGTCGAAGGAGAAAAAGTATGACCTTATCTTCATGGATCATATGATGCCTTCTCCTGACGGGATAGAGACGCTCCATATCATAAAAGGCGATCCTGACAATCCAAATGCGAAAACTCCTGAGATCGCTCTCACTGCAAATGCCGTCGCGGGAGCGGAGAAGATGTATCTTGATGAAGGGTTTGATGCTTATCTTACAAAACCCGTGAATCCGAAGAGGATAGAAAAGCTGATCAAAAAAATGCTGCCCGAGGAAAAGATATCCGTTTCGTATGGTTTATGACATGAAAGAAGATTTTTCCCTTGATATGAAAAAAGAGAGCGGGCCCGCTCTTACAATGACAGTCTCTCCGGTCTTTGGAACCGGAGATGGCCGCTATGCCTTTGTCTCGTTTACGGATGGGAAAAGGACGGCAGAGGGAAAGATTCCCGATTGCGTCATCACAAAAAACAGCGGCTTTTCGGATGAAGAAAAAAAAGCTCTCTCCGATTATATGAAGAGAGAGCTTTCATCATTAAAGAAGCTTGCTGCTTCCCAGGGCCCCCTTCAGGCAATGCTGAAGGAGAGAACCTGAGAATCATTATTTTTGTTTTCAGATCTTCGGAAGTCCCGCAAAGCCCTTTTCAAGGTCTTCATCTGTCGGGATGTAGTCAGACATCGTCTTGTCATTGAAACTCTGGTAAGCCACCATATCAAAATATCCGGTTCCGGTGAGACCGAAGACTATTGTCTTCTCCTCGCCGGTTTCCTTGCATTTCAGAGCCTCATCGATAGCAACGCGGATCGCGTGGCTTGACTCGGGAGCGGGGAGGATACCCTCAGTACGCGCAAACTGCTCCGCTGCCTCAAATACCTTTGTCTGCTCAACGGCAACAGCCTCCATGAGGCCCTCATCATAGAGCTCTGAGAGGATCGGGCTCATTCCGTGATAACGAAGCCCTCCGGCATGGTTGGGCGAAGGCATGAAGTCGTGTCCGAGTGTATACATCTTCGCGAGAGGACATACCATTCCGGTGTCTGCGAAGTCGTAAGCGTAGCGGCCCCTCGTGAAGCTCGGGCAGGACGCGGGTTCAACTGCGATGATGCGGTAATCGGCTTCGCCGCGCAGCTTTTCTCCCATGAAGGGGGCAATGAGTCCGCCGAGGTTTGAGCCGCCGCCCGCGCAGCCGATTATCATATCGGGCTTGATACCGCATTTATCAAGGGCGGCCTTTGTCTCAAGACCGATTATACTCTGATGGAGAAGGACCTGATTCAGTACGCTTCCGAGAACATAACGATAGCCGTCGGTCTTTACTGCAGTTTCAACCGCCTCTGAGATCGCGCAGCCGAGTGAACCGTTTGTTCCGGGGAATTCGGCAAGGATCTTCCTTCCGACCTCTGTCGTATCGGAGGGAGATGGAGTGACACTGGCGCCGTATGTCCTCATAACCTCGCGGCGGAAGGGCTTCTGCTCATAGGAGACCTTTACCATGAAGACCTTGAGGTCGAGGTTAAAGAAGGCGCAGGCCATTGAAAGCGCTGTTCCCCACTGTCCTGCACCGGTCTCTGTGGTCACGCCCTTAAGTCCCTGCTTCTTTGCGTAATAAGCCTGCGCGATCGCAGAGTTCAGTTTGTGTGAGCCGGAGGTATTGTTTCCTTCAAATTTGTAGAAGATGTGCGCCGGGGTGTCGAGCGCCTTCTCAAGAAACTCCGCATGGATGAGGGGCGACGGACGGTACATCTTGTAGAATTCATAGATCTCATCGGGGATCTCGATGAAGCGGGTATCATCATCAAGCTCCTGCTTGATGAGCTCGTCACAGAATACGGGCCGAAGCTCGTCCGCAGACATCGGCTTATGAGTCCCCGGATTCAGGAACGGAGCGGGCTTCGTCTTCATATCGCCCCTCATGTTGTACCAGCTCTTCGGGATCTCGTCTTCCGTAAGATAAGTTTTGTAGGGTACCTTCAGTTTGCTCATAAATTTGTCCTTTCCGCCTTATGAGGCCATACACCGGTTGTGCAAAGTACGGAATAAAAAAAATCCCGTCCTCTGCGATTTCATTCGTAGGGACAGGATTGTAATATCCTGCGGTGCCACTCTACTTGACGCGCTCTGCGCGCCCACTCAGTGCATGCTATCACATGCCGGATATTGTTTACGAAGCTCCCGCTCCGTCGCACCTACTTGCCTGAAAAAAGTGGCTTTCAGCTTGCCCTCAGAAGTCCATTCGCTCCGCTTCCACCTGCCGCGATCCCAGCATCCGCAGCTCTCTTTGAGGCTTTCATGGAGTTACTACTCTTCGTCAACGGTTTACCTGAGTTTAGTACAAATGAGGGGGCGTGTCAAGTGGGAAAAAGGTCCCATTGGCAACATTTACCGCATCTTTGTCAGACTTTTGTCCCTGAAATATGGTATAATTCGCACCATCTGTGTGGCAGGAGGCGCTATCATGCGAAGCATGATCATTAATGCGCCGACGACAGGCCGCCGAACGAAGTGAGGGGGCAGTACATATATTACAGAGGGAGGAGAAATGGAAGAGACGAAAAAAAGCTCCGGCGCGATGCTGAAGATATCCGCTTTCATTGTAGACAAGAGGATGCTGTTTTTCCTGATCTACATCATAGCGCTGATCTTCAGTCTTTTTGCGAGCAACTGGGTGTCGGTCCAGAATGACATCAAGAACTATCTCAGCGACAACACCGAGACCAAGAAGAGCCTGAAGCTGATGAATGACGAGTTCGTCACCTTCGGTTCGGCGCAGGTCATGGTCGCGAACATTACCTTTGACGAGGGCCTTGACCTCAAGAAAAAGATAGAGGCCGTGGACGGTGTCTACATGGTGGAATACACGGTAGAGACCGAAGAAGACCAAAAATTCAAAAAGCATTATAATAACGGCTCCGCGCTTTTCTCCGTCACCTTCGGCTATTCGGAAAAAGACGACAAGGCCCTGAAATCACTTGATGATGTGAAAAAGGTCCTCGACGGCTATGATATCTATGTTTCCACCACTATGGGGAATCAGCAGGCTGAAGCGATAGCGCAGGAAATGAAGCCGATCATCCTCGTGGTGGCAATCGTCGTTCTCGGGGTTTTGCTCTTCACCTGCCTTTCCTTTGGGGAGATCCCGGTGCTCCTCATTACTTTCATAGCTTCGATCCTCATCCACAAGGGAACCAATTTCCTCCTTGGTGAGATCTCCTTCGTTTCAAATTCCGTATCGGCGATACTTCAGCTTGCGATGTCCATCGATTACGCGGTCATCCTATGCAACCACTACAAGGAGCTGCACCAGACCATGGAGGTCAGGGACGCGGCGGTTGTCGCCCTTTCAAAATCCATCCCGGAGATAATGGGAAGCTCACTTACGACCATCTCCGGCATGGTCGCTCTGATCTTCATGCAGTTCAAGCTCGGAGGCGATCTTGGCGTCGTCCTCATTAAGGCGATCCTGATCAGTCTTCTTACGGTATTTACGCTGATGCCGGGCCTTCTCGTGCTCTTCTCAAAGGCAATGGACAAGACCGCGCACCGAAGCTTTGTTCCGAAGATCACCTTCATCGGAAAATTTGCCTGGGCTACGAGATATATCATCCCTATCCTCTTTGGCGTGGTTTTTGTGATCGCCTGGATAGGTTCACAGAAATGCCCTTATGTCTACGGGAATACCCTCGTGAAGACTCCCGTAAAGAATGAGACGCAGATCGCTTCGGATATGATCACGGAAAATTTCGGCAGTTATAATAAGCTTGCGGTCCTTGTCCCGGGTCACGATTACGCCGCGGAAAAGGGCTTCCTGGATGAGGTTTCGCAAAAGAAAGAGGTATACACGGCCCAGGGTCTTGCCAATCAGGGCGTTGCGGGCTACAACCTGACGGATGCCCTGACGCCGAGACAGCTCTCTGAGGTCCTCGGGATGGATGTAGAGCTCATTCAGCTTGTGTACGTTGCCTATGCGGCGGATCACGAGGATTACGGAAGGGTGCTGGTAGGCGTTACGAATTACAAGATCCCTCTTATGGATATGGTAGAGTTCATCCATTCAAAGGTTGAAGAGGGCTATGTGGAGCTTGACGACAAGCTGAAGAACGTGCTTGACGCCGCCTATACAAAGATCAATTACGCGCGGCTTCAGCTTGAGGGCGAGACCTATGACCGTATCCTTCTGACGCTCTATGTTCCGGAGGAATCGGAAGAGACCTACGCCTTTATCTCTGAGGTAAGGGAGATAGCGAAAAAGTATTATCCCAAGGAAGACCAGGAGGTATATCTCGCGGGGCTTTCAACCAATGCCCTTGACCTCAAGCAGTCCTTCGCAAGAGATAATGTGGTCGTGAACATCCTGACAGTGCTCTTCGTCCTCGTGATACTGCTCTTCACCTTCAAGTCGGCGGGCCTGCCACTGCTTCAGATCCTCGTCATCGAAGGCGCGATATTCATAAACTTCTGCCTGCCGGGGCTCTTGCACGAGAACCTCTTCTTCCTGAGCTACCTCATAGTGAGCTCGATCCAGATGGGCGCGAACATTGACTACGCTATCGTAATAAGCAGCCGCTTTATAGAGGAGAGGAAGACCAAGGGTCCGAAGGAGTCTATCATAGAAGCATTGAACTTCGCCTTTCCTACGATAGTCACATCAGGAACCATGATGGCTATCGCCGGCTTTGCGATAGGAAGCCTGAGCTCCCAGGCTAGCATTGTTGGCGTTGGGCTGAGCCTTGGCCGCGGAACGCTGATCTCGATAGTTCTTGTTCTTTTTGTCCTTCCGCAGATACTCCTGTTCGGTGACAAGCTTATAGAGATCACGACCTTTGATATCTACAGACCCATCAAATTCAGAAAGGCTGAAGGAAGCATATATATCGACGGAACCGTGAAGGGCACATTAAACGGCTCCATCACAGGCTATGTCAAGGGCTTTGTAAAGGGAGACGCGGGAGTCACGCTGATAAACGGCTCGATGGAGAATATCCCGCCTGACATGATGGAGGATGTAATAAAGGCTGTCGAGGAAAGCAAAAATATCCGGGAAGAGGAGGAAGCGAAAGAGAACGATCCATCCCTAAAGGACAGGCTGAAGGACAAGCTGAAAAAAGACAAAGAGATATTGCTTGAAAAGAAGAAGAAGGGAGGTGAGAAAGATGAAAATGACTAAAAAGATAATTGCGCTTTCACTTGCCGGTGTGCTTTCATTATTCTCCCTTCTGACGATACGTGCCGGGGCGACTGAGAATGCTGATCCCGGGGCATTAGCTGGTGAAGCCTCGCTGAAGGCAACACATATCAAAAATTTCGAGGATTTCAGGGTCTTTGCGGAAAACTGCAGGAGGGACGAGTGGTCCCGCGGACAGGAATTTGTCCTCGACAATGACATTACCTTTGATAGTGACAAAATGGTAATGGTCGCCTCCTTCGCGGGGACCTTTGACGGAAACGGCCATACCATCAGCAATGTCAAAATAGAGGGCGTGGCAAGCAACACCGGGCTTTTTGGGATAGTCTACGCTTCAGGCATCGTAAAGAATCTTACCGTAAAGGGAACCTATGAGCCAACAGGCGTGATGTCGCGGCTTGGCGGGATTGCCGGCGCGAATCACGGATTGATACAAAACTGCACCTTTGACGGCTCCATAACCGCCGACAGCATGATGGGCGGGATCTGCGGCTACAACTGGTCCGACGGAAGGATAATAAACTGCACCTCAAAAGGTACAATATCAGGAGCTAACAAGATCGGCGGTATTGCCGGCGTAAATGACGGAATTATGAGCGGTTGTGTCAATTCCGCCAAAGTGAATACCACCTATGACGAGAAGAGGCTTTCCAACAACATGATTTCAAATATCATTGAAAGCTACACCATGTCCGGCGATTTCAATATGTTGAATGTATTGAGGGACCGCACCGATGTCGGCGGAATTGCGGGAGTGAGCGCGGGACGGATCGAAAACTGCTCGAATGAAGGGAACGTGGGTTACAGACAGGTTGGTTACAATACCGGCGGTATTGCAGGCCGTTCGATGGGCTTTATATCAAACTCGGTAAACAGGGCTGAGGTTTACGGAAGAACGGATACCGGCGGGATCGTGGGACAGCAGGCGCCTTTTACATTTTTGGCTTATTCAGATTCGGATCTGAAAGAGATCGAAAGCGGGCTGGATGAATTAAACAGCACTGTAAATGCCGCATTAAAGGATGCTTCAGGCTACAGCGCGAAGATCAGAAACGAGCTCATAGGCATAGCAAATACCATCGACCACGCGAAGGAATTGCTGCAGCTTATGATGGAGACTCTTGGAAACGGCATTGATGATATATCAAATTCTGCAGGAAGCCTCATAGATGATGGCACTGACGCTGTCGATGAGTTTGATGACCAGATGGGTGATATACGGGCTGATCTCAAAAGCCTTGTTGACAGGCTCCATGAGCTGGGGGTAGACAAAGACCAGGCATTTGCTGCGATAGAGATGCTGCTTACCGCGCTTACGCTTTCGGACAGTGATGGGCTCGAAGAGGCTTATGATCTGCTTTCCGATGCGCTTTCGGATATCGGGGACAGCATGATCATCGATACGCTTGCGGACCTTGGAGATTCCGTAAGCGAGGAATCGGACTTCTTTGAAGATCTGAAGAAGGCGGGGAATACATTAAATGACATCAATTCAAGAATGTCCAGGCTCAATAATGACCTTCTGAGCGCCGGGAATGATTTCTTTTCAACGATCACACTGCTTGTAAGTCAGATCAAGCAGTTTTCAAATACTCTGGACGGCGCCGTCCAGGGCGTATCCAAGGGGCTTGAAAATGTGGTTGAAAAGGGAAGCGGAGTTGCAAGGATCGTCAGCGGGAGCTTCTCGAATATCACAAGCTCTCTAGCAGGAACTTTGGCAGACTCCCTCTTTGGTTCCGCCTATCATGATGCGTCCGGTGAAGATATTGAAAATGCTGTCTTTGGACGGACTACAAATTCAACAAACTATGGAGTAGTGAACGGAGACAACAATACCGGAGGAGTAGCCGGAAATATGGGGATTGAGGCGGATATTGGCATGCATCCCGATCTTTCCGACACCGTGATCGATGATGCTACGCTTTCAACGGATTCAACCATGAAGTCCAGGTGCCTCATCGACCATTGCATAAACAGGGGAGAGATAGAGGCCAGACAGTCAAAGGCCGGGGCCATAGCCGGAAATATGGACAGAGGCCTCATTACGGATTGTGAAAGCTATGGAAAGCTTACGGTTTTGGGTAATTACGCCGGAGGCATCACGGGCTTTTCCAGGGCCGAGGTCAGAAACTCCTATTCAAAGCTCACCATGTATGGCACGCGATATGTTGGGGGGATAACGGGTTACGGAACCATTATCCATGACTGCATATCCATCGCGGATATCGTGGAGGCAGAGCAGTTCATCGGCGCTGTGGCCGGAAATGTGGAAGAGGTGAACAGCGACAAGATTTACAACAATCTCTATTATTCAAAGGACCGGCATGGTATAGACGGCATCAGCTATTCGGGGATCGCGGAAGGAAAGAGCTTTAATGATCTGGTTTCGACGGAAAGACTGCCCAAGGGCTTTTCCGATATGACACTGACCTTTCAAGCGGATGGAAAGACCGTGAAGGCACTTACCTTCGCTTACGGAAGTACTATCTCATCAAGTGACATCCCCGCAGTTCCGAAGAAGGACGGCTTCCGCGGAGTGTGGTCAAAGACCGACTTTTCAACGGCTGTCAGGGACGAGGTCATCACAGCCGAATATACGAGGATCAATTCCCTGCTTCAGAGCGACCTCCTTCGAAGCGGCCGCCCGGTCCTTCTTACCATGGGAGAGTTCGCAGCGGGAGAAAAGCTGACTGTCACGGAAGATAAGCCCGCAAGCTCTCTTTATGATTATCAGTATCACGTCGTGATACCCAAAGACGGGCTCCCCTCACATCAGCTTCGCTATCTTCCGCAGAATCAGGGAGTGAATATCTATTACCTTCTTAACGACAATATAGGATCGGACCTTTTGATGGAAAAGGCCGGAAGCTTCGGGAAATACGCTACGATCGATGTGACCGGAAATGATATCAATGTCGCGATAATCGAGATAAATGATAATCTGGTTGTACTTATCATCTTCCTGATGTTCGCGATACCGATAGCGATCGCGACGATCGTGATAATATTGATCGTTCGGCATATACTGAAAAAGAAGAAAAAGAAAGCGCAGGCTAAAGCGTAAAAAAAGAAACGAAAAGTCGGGCAGGGGTATTTTCCTCTGCTCGATTTTGTATGGTATAATCGTTCAGTTACCAAAAAAGAATAGTCAGTTAGAAAGGCTGGAATATGACAGATTACATGAAAGGATCAAGATTGACGATTCTGGGACTTGGACTTGTAAGCAGATCCCTGATAAACCTGCTGCTTTCTGAAAAGGCTTACACGATTGACGACATCCGTGTTGTGGATAAGGATGCTGAGGCTTTTTCCTGCTACAGCAGTCTTGGCGGAAAAAAAGAAAACTTTATCAACCTGAGTATGGACAGCAAAAATTACCATGAGATATTCACCGGCATGAAAAAAGGAGACTATCTGATCAGGCTTGCTAACGGATGTGATGACAAAATCCTTGTAAAAGAGTGCATGGAAAGAGGTATTCATTATATCTGTACTTCTGAAGATGAGTTCCCGGATGCTCCTGTCGAGTCTTTCCCCTACAGAACGAGCTTTTATCGGGTCAAAGAGATCATAGAACAATCGGGTGGCCTGGCAACCTCCGTGCTGCAGTTCGGTGTAAATCCAGGGCTTGTCAGCGTATTGACAAAGAAGGCTCTGATTGACATTGTCGAAAATGATGACGGTGACTTTGTGACGCAAAACAGGGACAGACTGAAACAGCTTATCAAAACGGGGGATTTCCCGCTTTTGGCAAAGGAGCTTAAGGTGACCGCTTTTGTGGAGCCGGATCTGGATTCCACACAGGCGGATATTGCAGAGGATGAGAATACGCTGTATAACACCTGGAATATCATTGATTTCATTGAGGAAATGAATGACCGTTCGATTGTAAAGCTGGGAAGTCTGGTATCCCTTGAGGAGTGTCTGAAGAAACTGGGCATTTCTCCGGACAAAGTATACTACTATAACAGACATGACGGAACGCTTGTGTTTGACGCGGCAGGAAAGGATCTGCCATTCGAGGCATACTCAGGCGCCGAGAAATTCACCGGATTTTTGGATTCTCACGAAGAGCTCTTCTCGATCTACGACTATTATACCATCAGGGACAGGGAAGGAGAGATTGATTATGCTCCTTCGGTCATATTTGTGTATCGCCCCTGCGAGCTTGCCATAAGCTCGGTTCGCCGCTCGGATGCGGCTCTGCTTCACACGGATACCTATCAGTTCATGCCGATCACAAATGACAGGATGATCTCAGGCACAGAAGCAGTGGGAGTCACTGTGGAAGGGGAGAGGTTTACTCCTGTCTATGTTGGCGTAGCACCGAAGTATGATAAGGACGCTTTTGAGACACCCTCCGTTTTGGAGGTGTCAGCCACGGTCTATGCCGCAATGCGCTACATATCAAAGCACCCGCTTGAAGGGGTGCTGTATCCGGAATACCTTGATGTAGATGAGATCCTTTCCTATACGGAGAGGTTTTTGCCCGTTACTTCAAAAAGGTTAGGCTAAAGAAGCGCTGATTGAGCGGATAGGGAGAATACAGATGCGCTATATGGAAAAAGTACTGGAGTGGGCAAAGACCGATCCGGACAAAACGGTACTGTTCGATACAGAGACAGAAAAAGAGATGTCCTATCGGGAACTTGACGAAAGCACGTCAAGGATATACGCCTATCTCAAGGCGAGGGGGATCGGCCGGGA
Source organism: uncultured Lachnospiraceae bacterium (assembly GCA_902772635.1). Taxonomy (GTDB): domain Bacteria; phylum Bacillota; class Clostridia; order Lachnospirales; family Lachnospiraceae; genus RUG306. The sequence continues at coordinate 46,690 of CACYBK010000115.1, forward strand.
AGCTTTTGTCATGATAGATCTTCCTCGCGGGATCGATGTCGCCGTAGCGGCCATCGGCGTGTGGAGAGCCGGAGCTGCATATGTTATCGTGGAAGAGGGGACTCCAGACGCAAGAAAGGATTTTATCTATCAGGACTGCGGGTGCGTTCTGCTGATCGACCGGAAGACCTATGCGAAGATGCTGGGTACTCCCGGAAAAGAAGGCTATGCAGAGACGGAGCTGCATGACGCGGCATATGTCATATATACCTCCGGCACAACAGGGAATCCAAAGGGCGTGCTCCATGAATACGGCACACTGGAGGAGGATCTCGCTCATTTCAAGTATGAGGGGAACTATCTCCTGAATGAGAACGACAGTTTCCTGCTGGTCACGCCTCTTTCCTTTATTGCGGGAACGATGGTCATCAATCTCATGCCGTATCTGGGCGTTACCCTGATCATTGCGCCTTTTACAGCCGCAAGGGATCCCGTAAAGATTCTTGAGTGTATGACGAGATACAGGATAACCGCTGCGTTTTTCACAGCGTCCTATCTGAGGCTGGATCCCGTATTTCACCCGGAGCTTAGGACCCTGATCATTTCAAGCGAACCACTGGAAAATGTCTACAGGGATGACGTAACGATCTACAATACATACGCCCAGTCGGAGACAGGTTATCTCGCCACCATATTCAAAACGGACAGGGCTTATGAGCGCA
>CACYBK010000116.1 GCA_902772635.1 uncultured Lachnospiraceae bacterium
CCGCAGCTTGACGGGAGTTTTGCGAAATGCGGATATGACTGGTGGTGGCACAGCTTCACCGGGAAGAGTGAAAAGACCGGGAAGGAGAGGGCCTTCTTCATCGAGTTCTTTACCGTGAATCCGGCACTCTCAAAAGATGAGGTGGTGCTCGGACAGGATCCCGAAAACAAGGAGAACGGCAGGAAGCCTTCCTATCTCATGATCAAGTGCGGCTGCTGGGGGAAGAGGCATTTCCAGTTCCACAAATTCTTTCCCTGGAAGGATGTAAAGATGGATGAAAAGACCCTTTGCATCAAAGCCGGGGACTGCATTCTGACTGAGGATACATTGAAGGGTTCGATCGAGATCTCGGAGGATGAGGCGGAAGATCCCGCGAGGATGACGGATGCCGGGACCATGACCTTTGACTTAAAGATCGAGAAGCATCTCCCCTTCAATGTGGGCTACGGCACAAGCAGTCTCTTCAGAAAAATGAAGGCCTTTGAGATGTACTGGCATGTGTCCGGAATGAAGACTGCCTATTTTGGGACTGTCACCGTGAACGGAAAGAAGTTCACGGTTGAGAAGGAAAGCTCCTTTGGTTATGCTGACAAAAACTGGGGAACTGATTTCACGACTCCCTGGCTCTGGCTTTCATCGAACCATATCTACAGTGAGAAAGAGGGCAGGGTGCTGAAGAATTCCGCCTTTGATATCGGAGGCGGGCGTCCGAAGGCTTTTCATATCAGATTCAATAGAAAGCTTCTCGGAGCGATCTGCTATGAAGGAACGCCGCTTGAATTCAATTTCTCAAAGTTCTGGACCTTCACGAGGACCTACTTCGACTGTTATGAAACTGACACGGACATAGTCTGGAAGGTAAGGCAGGAAAATCTTTTCTTTGTGCATGTCACGGAGATCAAGTGCCCGAAGAAGGAAATGCTCTTTGTGAATTATGAGACGCCGAAAGGGGAGAAGAAATTCAACAAACTTTGGAACGGCGGCACCGGCTTCGGGAGAGTGAAGCTTTACAGGAAAAAGTATTTTGGGAAAAAGGATCTCATCGATACCTGGATAGTCAGGAATGTGGGCTGTGAGTGGGGGGAAGAATAATGGATTTTGAAAAAGAGCTTCAGATGGCAACCGCTGCTGCGGAGGAGACTATCGAAAATTTTCTTCCGACAGAGGTCAGCTTTCAAAAGCCTGTGACGGACGCGATGAATTACAGCGTTCTTTCGGGAGGAAAGAGGATACGTCCAATACTGATGGCGGAGACATACAAGCTCTTTGCGCTTCCCTGGGAGGATGAAAAAGGCCGTACAGTGCAGATCCCCCAGAATCCCGTACTCCACCGCTTCATGGCGGGGATCGAGTTCATACACAATTATTCTCTCGTCCATGACGATCTTCCCGCGATGGATAATGATGATATGCGCCGCGGTCAGGAGACCACTCACAAAAAATTCGGCGAGGCTCTCGGCATCCTTGCGGGAGACGCGCTTTTGAACTACGCATTTGAGATGATGGCGAAGGGCTTTGAGACAGACAGGATATGCGAAGCATGCATGCTGCTCGGTCGGACGAATGAGGCCGAGTATATGAAAAGGGTTGCCTGGGCCCTTTCACTTACGGCTGAGAAGGCCGGGATCCACGGCATGATCGGCGGGCAGACCGCTGATGTATGCGATGAGGGGAAGGACATCGGAAAGGACGAGCTCTTATTTATTTATGAGAACAAGACTGCGGCCTTGATCGAGGCTGCAATGATGGACGGCGCGATCCTCGGCGGAGCATCCGAGGAGGATGTAAAAAAGATCGGGGAAGCGGCGGGAAAGATCGGGCACGCTTTTCAGATCAGGGACGACCTTCTTGATGAAAAGACGGAAAAGCCGGGAAAGGTTACCTTTTTGACTTTCGAGGGAGCTGAAAAAGCAGAGGCAAGAGTGGCAAGTCTTACGGAGGAAGCCATAGCCATATTATCTTCATTTGAAAGAAGCAATGATTTCCTTCTGGAACTCACCTACAGGCTTATGAGCCGGGAAAAGTGATATGACATACGAAATTTATCCCTTTGATATCGGACCATATGTGCAGGTTTATGAGAGGAATCCACAGGCCTTTACCATCCTTGAGATCACTATGACAAAGGATGGAAACTTTGAGGATATCAGCTTTGTTTATGTGAACGAAGCCTTTGAGAAGCTGTCCGGGCTCAGCCGCAGCAGCCTCATCGGGAAGACCTACACAGAGGTGATGTCGAAAAGCAATTCCTCGAAATTCTATCTTCAGCCCTGGATGGATCTTTACGGACCTGTTGCGTATCAGGGCGGTCACAAAAATGCGATAATGCCGGAGGTCAACATAGGCTCAGGCGGTGAGCACCTCTTCAGTGTGCAATGCTTCCAGATAGCAGAAGGCTTTGTGGGAGTGAATTATCTCGACATTACAGAGAGGATGGGGGACGAGGACAAGCGCCTTCGAAAATTCAACGAGATCATCATGGCAAACTCCGGCCTCTTCGTCTGGGAGATAGATTTTTTGAACAATGCCTATTACAAGATAGCCGCCGGGGAAACGAGGGGCTATGTGACGAAGATGGAGAACCCGATAGATTATCTTTCCAGGGGAACAGATAATGAGGGGAAGGTAGTCTTGAAGACTCTTTACAAAGCCGCCTGCAACGGGGAGTCAAAGACCGCGACGATCCGGTTCGTCCTTGAAGGAATTGATGAATCGCTCTTCTTTATGATCACTGTGATACCGGAAAAGGACAAGAACGGTGAAGTAAAGGGGATGTTCGGGATCACCCAGGATGTCACAGATCAACAGAGGGCAGAGGAGAGTCTGAAGAGGGCTCTTTCCACAAACAACAGCATCCTTCAGGAGGCAGCTCTAACCGAAAATGACTTCATAGTACTTCTTGATTTTGAAAAAGGAACTGCCGAGCTTCGATATGGCAGCTGGTTCATAAAAGGAATAGAGGGTACGCCCGTTGAACGACGCCTCCAGATAGCAGATCTCAGCAGCATGGTCAAAAGCTTCTTAAGTAAGAAGGAGGAAAGTGAGAGGTTTTCAAAGATGCTCGACCCTGTCCTTCTTGAGAAGGAGCTTTTCAAAGAAGGAAAAAAGACCTTTGTTTTTGATTTCACAATGCAAGAACCTGAAAACAGCACTGTCCGCAAGATGTTCCGTTTTGCGCCTCTTGACAGCAAAAGAAGAACGGCTGTCATGATAATGACAGACATCACTGATACTTATCTCAAGGACCTTCAGCTTGAGGAGGCACTGAGAGTCGCTGAGGAAGCAAATATGGCAAAGCTCGACTTTATCTCGAGGATCAGCCACGATATCAGGACACCGCTTTCCGCAGTGAAATCCATGACCGAATTTGCTTTTCAGGATATAGGCGATGAGGAAAAGCTGAAGCACGACCTTACAAATATCAAGAATTCAGGGGAGTTTTTAAACAGCCTCATAAATGACATACTTGATGTATCAAAGCTTGACAGCGGACAGACCGAGCTTCATCCAGAGCCTTACAGCTACAAGCGCTGCAGGGAGGAATTCGGGCCCCTCGTAAGGACGGAGGCGAAAAACAAGGGGATCAACCTGAAGGTGGAAGACAGCAAAAGAAATATCAAGGTGATGATAGACCCGACAAGGATCCGTCAGGTGGCACTCAATATTATAATGAATGCCATGAAATATACGCCCTCCGGCGGGACCGTCTCTATCAGCGTAAAGGGCGAGCCGATAACGGAAAAGAGGATAATGATCATCCTTACCGTAGAGGACACGGGTATCGGGATGTCGGAAAAATTCATGACACATCTCTTTGAGCCCTTCCGTCAGGATGATACAAATGCCGAGAGGAGAAAGCTGGGCGGCGGCACCGGACTCGGACTCTATATAGTAAAGAGAATGACCGAGCTCATGGACGGAACTGTTGAAGTAGAGAGCGAGCTTTCAAAGGGAACCCGTGTCACGGTAAAGATCCCCGCAGATATTGCGTCATCATCGGAAGCAGATGACAAAGGACAGGAGAATAAGACTGAGACTGAAATCTCCCTTTCAGGCAGGGCACTCCTTTTCGAGGATAATTTCATAAATACGGAGATCGCTCTCCGCATCCTTTCCGCAGTCGGAATGGAGGCTTCCCACGCCGGGAACGGGGAAGAGGGAGTTTCGCTGTTTAAAGAGTCAGAGGAAGGCTATTTTGACATTGTCCTCATGGATATTCAGATGCCGCTCATGAACGGTTATGATGCCGCAAAGGCAATAAGGGCGCTTGACAGAGAGGACGCGAAAAAGGTCCCGATAATAGCGATGACTGCCGACGCTTTTGAGGAGGCGAGGAAGCACGCCCTCGAAAGCGGGATGAATGATTACATAACAAAGCCCCTTGACATGAAAAAGGTCAAGGAGCTGCTGGCAAACTATGTATCGTAATCAAACCCCGACGCCTCCCCGAGGGGCTTGTCCAGAAGCTCCGGGTGTTTGAATATATGCTTCACGAGGCGCAGGCTCTTCGCGAAATAAAAGCCGTCCGCTATCCTTTC
>CACYBK010000117.1 GCA_902772635.1 uncultured Lachnospiraceae bacterium
ACATCGGGACTTGGACCGGGCGAACCCGTCGAATCCATAGAGGTACCGCTTTCAGTGGATCTCGGACCGGGACTCATCGGTTCGATATACGACGGTATCCAGAGACCGTTGAACAAGATCATAGAAGTTACAGGTACTGACCGCCTTTCGCGAGGCGTCGAGGTTCCCTCTCTTGATGAGGAGAAAAAATGGGACTTTGAAGCGGTGAAGGCTGTCGGCGACGAGGTTATCGCGGGCGATATCATCGGTACCGTGAAGGAGACCTCGGTCGTTACCCAGAAGATAATGATCCCCTACGGCATAGAAGGAAAGATCAAGTCCATTTCCTCGGGCTCCTTCAATATCAGGGAGACCGTATGCGTGGTTACCACGAAGGACGGCGATAAAAACGTTTCTCTTTCCCAGAAATGGCCCGTACGAAAAGGACGTCCCTATCAGAAGAAGCTCGCTCCCGATACGCCGCTTATTACCGGACAGCGTGTCGTAGACGGGTTCTTCCCGATCGCAAAGGGCGGTGTTGCTGCGGTTCCCGGACCCTTCGGTTCAGGGAAGACGGTCATCCAGCATCAGCTCGCGAAGTGGGCTGAGGCTGATATCGTTGTTTACATCGGCTGCGGCGAGCGTGGAAACGAGATGACGGATGTTCTGAACGAGTTCCCGGAGCTGAAAGATCCGAAGACCGGTGAGTCTTTGATGCAGAGGACGATCCTTATCGCGAACACTTCGGATATGCCCGTTGCGGCCCGCGAGGCTTCGATCTATACAGGGATCACTATAGCTGAGTATTTCAGGGATATGGGATATTCTGTAGCGCTCATGGCTGACTCCACCTCACGTTGGGCGGAGGCTCTCCGTGAGATGTCCGGTCGTCTCGAGGAGATGCCCGGTGAGGAAGGTTATCCTGCTTATCTTTCATCCCGTCTTGCGCAGTTCTACGAGCGCGCAGGCCATGTGGTCTCGCTCGGGTCTGACGCGAGGGAGGGTTATCTTTCCGTTATCGGAGCGGTTTCGCCTCCCGGCGGTGATATTTCAGAGCCCGTTTCCCAGGCGACGCTTCGTATCGTCAAGGTGTTCTGGAGGCTGGACGCGGATCTTGCGTACCAGCGGCATTTCCCGGCCATCAACTGGCTTTCCTCATACAGCCTTTATCTTGATACCCTTGAGAAGTGGTTCAATGAAAATGTCAATGAAGGCTGGATGAAGACGAGACAGAACCTGATGACGCTGCTTCAGGAAGAGGCTTCACTCAATGAGATCGTGAAGATGGTCGGTATGGATGCGCTTTCACCCGCCGACAGGCTCAAGATGGAAGCAGCACGGTCGATCCGTGAGGACTTCCTGCATCAGAACTCCTTTGATGACATCGATACCTACACGTCCATCAACAAGCAGTACCGTATGATGCAGCTTGTGTACGCGTTCTACGAGGAGGGGCAGAAGGCCCTCGCCCGCGGCGCGAAGATAGATGATCTTGTAAAGCTCCCTATCAGGGAGGATATCGGCCGATTCAAATATACGGTCGAGGAAAATGTGGAATCCCAGTTTGAGAAGGTCTCATCAGAGCTTGTGAGAGCGGTTGCGGGCCTTTCAGGAAAGGAGGACTGACATGGCGAAGGAATATCGTACCATTCAGGAAGTAGCCGGTCCTCTGATGCTTGTCAGGGGCGTAGACGGTGTAAAGTATAATGAGCTCGGCGAGATCGAACTCGCCAACGGCGATACAAGGCGCTGCAAGGTCCTTGAGATCGATGGCGGAAACGCCCTTGTTCAGTTGTTTGAGGATTCGACCGGTATCAATCTTTCAAATTCAAAGGTCCGTTTCCTTGGACGCGTTATGGAACTTGGCGTATCAGAAGATATGCTCGGCCGCGTCTTCGACGGTGTCGGAAATGTAATAGATGACGGCCCCGAGATCATCCCCGAAAAGAGGATGGATATAAACGGCCTTCCCATGAATCCTGCAGCGCGTGAGTACCCTTCAGAGTTCATCCAGACAGGTATCTCGGCTATTGACGGACTTAATACCCTGGTCCGTGGTCAGAAACTGCCTATATTCTCGGCTTCAGGTCTTCCCCATGCCCGGCTTGCGGCGCAGATCGCGCGTCAGGCAAAGGTCAGGGGCAAGGATGAAAAGTTCGCCGTTGTCTTCGCTGCTATGGGTATTACATTCGAAGAGGCTGATTTCTTCGAGCAGTCCTTCAGGGAGACAGGAGCTCTTGAGAGGACGGTCCTCTTCATCAACCTTGCGAACAACCCCGCGGTAGAGCGTATCTCGACGCCCCGTATGGCGCTGACAGCCGCGGAATATCTTGCTTTTGAAAAGGGCATGCATGTCCTTGTAATACTTACCGATATCACGAACTACGCTGACGCGCTCCGTGAGGTTTCCGCGGCGCGTAAAGAGGTTCCCGGACGCCGCGGTTACCCCGGCTACATGTATACCGACCTTGCAACTCTATATGAGAGAGCCGGAAGGATGAAGGGACGCGATGGTTCCATAACGATGATCCCGATCCTCACCATGCCTGAGGACGACAAGACGCACCCTATTCCCGACCTTACGGGTTACATCACGGAGGGGCAGGTCATCCTTTCAAGAGAGCTTTATCAGAAGGGTGTTATGCCGCCGATCGACGTTCTGCCTTCACTTTCACGTCTGAAGGACAAAGGTATCGGTGAAGGAAAGACGAGAAAGGACCACGCTGCTACCATGAACCAGCTTTTTGCGGCTTATGCGCGAGGCAAGGACGCGAAGGAGCTCATGGTCATCCTCGGCGAGGCCGCTCTTACGGAGACCGACCTTATTTATGCGAAATTCGCAGACGAATTCGAGAAGAGATATGTATCCCAGGGCTATGAGGCAGACCGGAGCATCGAAGAGACACTCGAGACAGGCTGGGATCTCCTTCGGATACTTCCGAGGTCAGAGCTGAAGCGTATTCCGGACGCAATGCTGGATACCTATTATGAGAAGAAGTAATAGCTGAGTAGAACGCAAGGAATCTTTTTATGGCAAACCAGAATGTAAATCCTACAAGAATGGAGCTCACTGCTCGAAAGAAGAAGCTCGTGACCGCGATCCGCGGACATCATCTCCTGAAAGACAAGCGCGATGAGCTTATGAGGCAGTTCCTCGATCTGTGCCGCGAAAACATGGCGCTTCGAAAGAAGGTGGAAGAGGGACTTTCAGAGGCGAACAGGAAGTTCGTCCTCGCAAAGAGCGGGATGGATGACCAGACCCTTGCGGAGGCGCTTATGGCACCGAAGCAGGAGGTGTATCTCAAGAAGTCCACGAGGAATGTCATGTCTGTTGATATACCTGTTTTCGAGTGCGAGACCAGGACGCCTGATGAGAACGATATGTATTCCTACGGCTTTGCTTTCACGTCCTCGGACCTTGACGGTGCGGTAAAGGCGCTTTCAGAGGTCTTTAAGGACATGCTGAAGCTCGCGGAGGTGGAAAAGGCCTGCCGCCTTATGTCGGCTGAGATCGAAAAGACGAGAAGGCGCGTTAACGCGCTTGAGCATGTCATTATCCCTGATACTCAGGACGCTATCCGTTATATCACCATGAAGCTTGACGAAAATGAGCGCTCAACCCAGGTGCGTCTCATGAAGGTCAAAGATATGATGCTCAATGAGAAGCACGGCTATGACAAGGAAAAGGAGGCCATGGAGGCTTCGGGAGGTTGAAAAATGCCTGATATTTCGAATCGTGAAGCGCTTGAGGACGCAAAGCGGGAGCTTGCGGAGATCGAAGCAAGGATCAAGGAGCATGAGCACGAGATCGCGCGCCTCAATGCGGAAAAGGCAAAGATAATGAAGACCATGTCGCTCCTCATGGACAGCGAAACCGAGGAGAGACTCCTGGCCGAGGTCTATGAGCAGAGGAAGAAAATGAGATCATAACAAATACCAAGGAGATAAGAGCCTCATTCCCGGAATGGGGCTCTTTTATTTTTTGAAATAATCGCAAATATTTCCTTGACAAGACTTTCACTGCGTGATAGTATACTGAACGCACTCCCCGGAAGGCGGAAGTTTTCCGGGAGTGTGTTTTTTACTCTCTTTTGAGGGCACTGAGTTTGTTGAAAAAATATTTCAAACCACAACATTTTGTTGTTGACTTGCTCATCTTCGAGTGATAATATATCAGAGTTGTCGCCAAAAGGGAGACAATGAGAAGCAAGCTGAGAGATAGATATATCAAGGCTTGCAGCAGTACCTTGACAACTGAACAATGAGATAACCAAAAGACGAAAGATTCGAGAACGAAAAAAGACTTTGTTTAAATGAAGTCAAATCTTTTGAGACATGTCCTTGAAAAAA
>CACYBK010000118.1 GCA_902772635.1 uncultured Lachnospiraceae bacterium
GTGGTCCCTGGGGACGGAGTCAAGGGCTCATTTTAATAAAAAATGGTCCCCTGACTCCGTCCCCAGGGACCATTTTCATTTTACAGCATGGTCAGAAGATCTCTGTGAAGCTCCATCGCCCGTGCCGACCATGTGTCCGTAAGCTTTGCGCGCCTTAATCCATTATCCGCTATCGTCTGCATAAGGTCATTATCAGAAAGTAATGACTTTACCAGCTGAGGAAGCTTATCTGTCTCATAAAGTTCAAACATTGCAAGCTCTGCGTCCGATGCGTCATTCTTTGGATAGTACTTATAATTATCTTTCATAAATTTCGACGTATCGGAGACGACGCACGATTTTGCGAGCATTCCGGAATATATGCGGTCATGAGCGCCCTCCTTGAACCAGGTCATGGTACTTAATATTATTTTTGATTCTTCCATGAGCGCATACGTTTCCGAGGCAGGTATCCTGTGATGGAAATCCACATTCGGAAGATTGATCCAGTCGCACCCGTCCCAACCTACTCCGTAGATCGAAAGCTTTATTCCAAAGCGTGCGAGAGCCTCCAATACTGCCTCTCTGTAATATGTCACTATCATCATATCAATGTAGCGCATATCGTATAAAAAGATTCTCAGTTCATCATCGCTCATACTGATCTTGTGATCCAACAGCGCCTGCTCGACAGCATTCTCTGTCGTGAGAGAACTGTCGTGAAGCATCTTGTCATATGCCTCATCCCCAATCTTTCGGGCATTAAAATCATACTTTTTGTAATCCGGTCTTACCTGCTCTATAAATGGTCTTGAAGTCCCGCCAAGATAAATGACATCTATACTCCTGTCCTTTATCGCCTTGGGAGACTCACATTTTGTCAGTCCCGCCAGAGGCAGAAAGCCCGTGGTTCCTATCGCGGGATAAAACCTGTTGATGTAATCCATATGATTTTTGTCAATGGTAAGAACGATCGCAGAAGATGGAGCTTGAGAGAGCGCCTTGTCGTAACAGAAGGGATGATCCACCAATATATTTATAAACGGTATGCCCAGTGAATCCCATATATTCTGCCCCGGGATTATCTCCATATTGAAGCCCAGATTGTTAAAGCCTATGGCAGCCTTCACGGTTTTTTCCAAAAAAGAAGACAAGGTGGAAAGTCCCTGAGGAATAGTCTTCGTATCAAACAACAGACACTCATAGCCTATTGCCTGAAAGCTCTTGTACAATTCCGTAGTAAAAATATCCAGGGTATCCTGGACTCCCACAAAGAGTATGAGTCTGCCCGGATCTTCTGCTCCCATCAGTATGCCCCCGCTTTTCTTATAGATTGGTTCCTTAAATGGTCCCTGGGGACGGAGTCAAGGGTTCACTTTTTGAAAAAATGAACCCTTGACTCCGTCCCCTGGGTTCATTCGTCCCCTGGGTTCATTTTAAACGCTGTATAAAAACATTTCAATCAAAAGGATACAGGGTGATGACCCTGTATCCAAAAATGAACTCCTGTATTATGTTCACGAGTTTTTTCAAATACTCCAGCCTGCACTGGCGTTCTGAAGGCTGGTCATACGCGAAAACAGACTGTTTTCTTTTGCAAAGAGTTCTGCCGGGCTTCCTTCTTCCGCCACCTTTCCATCGGAAAGAACAACGATCTTGTCAGCTGCTTCCACAGTACGCATACGGTGGGCAATGACAAGCACCGTTTTGCCGGAAAGCAGCCGCGACAATGCACCCTGCACCTTTGTTTCGTTCTCAACGTCAAGAGATGCTGTTGCCTCGTCCAAAAGCACGATCGGTGCATTCTTCAGAAGCGCGCGGGCGATAGATATCCGCTGACGTTCTCCTCCGGAAAGCTTTGCCCCGTTTTCTCCGATGGGCGTGGCATAACCCTGCGGAAGCTTTTCTACGAACTCGTCGCAGTTCGCTGCTCTGGCAGCCGCCAGGACCTCTTCGTCGGAAGCGCCGTGTTTACCAAGACGTATGTTTTCCATTACCGTATCATCAAAAAGCACCACATCCTGGAACACCATAGAATAATCAGAAAGCAGCGTTTCGGGATCGATCTTTGAAATGTCCACTCCTCCGACTCTGATGGTACCGCTGTCTATATCCCAAAGCCTGGCAGCAAGCCGGGCGCAGGTGCTCTTTCCTGAACCGGAAGGTCCCACAAGCGCTGTCACTTCGCCCTCCTTCGCCGTAAAGCTTACGCCTCGAAGGACCTGTTCATTATCTTTATCAGAACCGTGCCTGCTTCCGGACTTACCGGAAGACGCCTCATATGAAAAAACAACATTGTCAAATACGATATCATGTCCATTAGGAGCGAAGGAATCAGCGCCATCAGCAGTCTTAGCATCATGGATCTCCATCAGGCGGCCGGCAGAGATCTGTGACATGAACATCTCTGCGATCAGGGCCAGAGCCTGATCAAATGGCGCATAGACACGGGTGATCACAAGAAGAAACATAAAAAGCACCATAAAATCTATCTGCCCGGAAAGGATCAGAGCCGTACCTGAGAGGATCGTCGTTGCTACCCCAAGACGCATGATGACACTGGCCGCATTTACAAAAATACCTGTGGACAGCTCACCGCCTATCAGTTTTTTCTCATGATCATCAATTTTGACATTAAGCTCATCAAGAAACCGCTCTTCCCTGTTCGTAGCACGGATCTCACGGATGTTTTCCAGGGTTTCCTGAATACCGTCAGATACCTTGATGCCTGCGGCTTTCGTGATCTCTGAATACTTCTTTGCCACCTTACGGCTTCCGAAAAGAAGGATAAAGGCAACCGGAACGCCCCACAGACAGGCGATCGCAAGCCTGTAATCCATTATAAATAATGCAACCGCGATAATCGCAGTGGAAATGTATGAGCCATAGAGATATCCCAGACAATGAGACCAAACATGCTCAAGACGATTCACATCTCCCATGATGGTCTCGGTCAGATCCGCGAGATCACGTTTTCCGAAATAGCCAAGAGGCAGTTTTCGAAGGCGCTCTGCCAGACTGATCCGTACTGACTTTACTTCTCCGTAAACCAAACCGTAAGTAGCGCGGTATTGCTGAAGGTGAGTTATCAGAGAAAGAACCACAAAAGCAACGGTAAGCAGGATAAAAACAAGTGCATTGGGAAGCGGTGCGCCGTTCATTAATGTGTTCATGAAGTCTGACATCATGAAATAAAGGATACCCATTCCTCCCATGACAACCAGATTCACGACAACGGTCCAGGCTGTTGCCTGCTTTGTATTTTTTACACCCTGATCGGTGAGCGCGTATTTACGCTGAAAATCTTTTCCGAACATTACTGTGCCTCCTTCGATATCCGCCATCTGACTGCCCGGTTGTATTCTTGCCACATCCGCTCATACAGACCCTTTGCCTGTAAAAGTGTAGAATGCGTTCCCTGCTCTATTACTTTTCCATTATCCATTACAATGATCCTGTCCGCACCGACAACGGTAGAAAGGCGATGCGCGATCATGATGACAGTGCGTCCTTTTGTAAGCGTACCAAGAGCCTTCTGGATCATGGCCTCGTTTTCCGGGTCAGCAAAGGCTGTGGCCTCATCAAGAACAACGATCGGCGCATCCTTGAGTATTGCTCTTGCCAGCGCAACACGCTGCTGCTCACCGCCTGAAAGATAAGTGCCTTTCGTCCCCAGAACTGTATCCATTCCATCCGGCAGCTTTTGAAGGATGTCATCACATTGAGCCTGAGAGAGTGCAGCCTGCACCTCTTCACGGGTTGCGTCAGGACGGGATACACGGACGTTTTCAAGAATGCTGGTCTTGAAAAGCCTGTTGTTCTGGAAGACAAACGCAACCTGATCCATCAGCACATGTGGATCGGCATCTCTTACATCGACCCCTCCGACCAGGACACTTCCGGCGCTTGTATCCCAGAAGCGTGGGATCAGGCTGGCAGCTGTAGTTTTTCCTCCGCCGGAAGGACCGACCAACGCTACGGTCTGTCCCGGCTCAACCTTGAATGAAACATTATCAATGGCCGGTACCTCTGCCCCGTCATAAGTGAAGCTTACATTCTTGAATTCAACGCTGTTGTCTTTCGGTACCTTGGGATGATCAGTGATCTTAAGTGTGGGCGCATTCATGACCTCGTTTATCCTCGAAAGTGCTGTGTGTGCGAGCATCATGCCGCTGGCTGCAAACATTATCTTTGCGAGAGCCGTAGAGATAATAGCTGAGAATATCGCGTAAAATGCAAAGTTGGTAACAAATCCCGCAAAGCTTCCGGAGGCAAGAGCAGCCGGAGCCAGGAGAAGAGCCAGCGGGACGAGAAAGACAAAAGCGCCTTCGGTAAAAGTCAGGTTGACAGACTGGGGAGTCCGGCAGACACCGTCGGTATATTGTTCCGCCTTTTTGCTGTAGTTCTCGATCGCTTCCTTGAACGCCTTGAATGAGTACACTGTCTGCTGAAACACCTTGACTACCGGAATGCCGCGAACATACTCTGTCCCGGCCTTGCTCATCACATCCTGTGCCCCTTGATACTCCTGCATTAGTTTTGCATTTTTACCGCCCATCATGGTAAACATTGAGACTATTGACACCACTGCTGCCAGCAGGCAGGCAAGGCCCATCCTCCAGTCAAAAACAATCATCAGGACGAGCATTCCAAGGAACATGGCAACAGTCCCGACAATATCCGCAAGATTGTGGGCCAATAATGTCTCCGTTTCAGCGGCTGCCCCGTCCAGACGGTTTCTGAGAAGGCCTGAGGCATTGGAATCAGAAAAGCCCAAAGGAGCCTTCATCAGATGCTTCATTCCGGCTTTTCGGATATTGGAGGCTGTCCTGAAGGCTGCTAGATGAGTACACATCAATGCTGCAAAGTAGACTGCAATTCCCGCTACTGCAAATATGAATGCCATCCAGCCGTATCGGGAAATCCCGGAGGCTTCTGTCCAGTTGGGAGCGACTTGTATCAGATCCCGTACCACCAGCCATATACAGATATATGGCAGCATTCCAAGCACCATTGAAACAGCCGATAGCAAAAGTCCAAGGAACGTCAGCCCTTTGTAGTTGCCTGCATAACCAAGCAGCACCGAAAGATCGCTTTTTTTCTTTTCTTTCATAAGACCGCCTTTCTTCATATGTAAACATGGGGACTAGCGTTAGCTGCCGCTAACTGCCGGATTAAAAAAAATTCCTGTGGGCGGCTTTGGCGGCGGCGAAATGTTAGTCTCCTCTAACAGCTATTTACTATATTCCACACTCTAAAGAAAATCAAGAGGAAAAATGGTCCCTGGGGACGGAGTCAAGGGGTCATTTTCAAAAAAAATGGTCCCCTGACTCCGTCCCCAGGGACCATTTTCATATGATACCTTTGACAAATATCTCAATGCCAATGGCGATCAGGATCACGCCGCCCAGTATGGAGGCTTTTCCTGCAAGTCTTGTACCAATCCGACTGCCGATAAAAAGCCCGATAAAGCAAATGACAAATGTTATCCCGCCGATGATCAGGCTGGCCGAAAGAGCCATTCCGGCATTATATTCCGCAATCGTAAAGCCAACAGAAAGCGCGTCAATAGAGGTTGCAATACCCTGAAGCAACAAAGATGCGGGTTTTAAGATAATTGTTTTCTCATCATTACCGCCACCCCGAAGTCCTTCTATCAGCATTTTCGCGCCAATAAACAAAAGCAACGCCAACGCGATCCAGGGTATCGCCTGCTGAAAAAGGACAAAGTTCTCTGCGACGCTTCTTACTAAGATCCAGCCTATCATCGGCATTAAAAACTGAAATGCCGCGAAGGTCAGAGGGATCGAAAGCCTCATACGCTGTGACATCTTCGGCGCGCCAAGGCCGTTTGCCAGCGAAACGGAAAAGGCGTCCATCGAAAGTCCCACCCCAAGCAGGATACTATTGATAATAAAAGAAAAAACCGGGTTCATGATCCTCCTTTAAGAATGGTCCCAGAATTGGTCAGAATGTGATATTTCATGGCTCAATCCTTTCTTCTGTATCCGCAGTCGCAGTAGGGACCGCCGGAAGCCAGCGTAAATTCCCGCACAAA
>CACYBK010000119.1 GCA_902772635.1 uncultured Lachnospiraceae bacterium
ATCACCCACATCTTCTTCCACAGCCTCATAGTAGACTCTGACATAGCCTTCAAGAGTTCGAACGCAGCAAATTACAATTCCGTGATGACAACCATCCCGGAATTCAATGAGATACTGAAGCAAATGTATGAGAAGGGCTATGTCCTCGTCACAATGCACGATATCTGCACCTTTGACGAGAACGGGACTCTTCACAAAAATCCGATCATGCTCCCGCCCGGAAAGATCCCCTTCGTCATCTCGCAGGACGATGTCTGCTATTATGAATACATGGAAGGACAGGGCTTCGCGACGAGGTTCGTGATAGGCGAGGACGGGCGTCCGACACTCGAATACAAGGACAAAAACGGAAATGTGACAACAGGGGATTATGACTTGGTGCCTATCCTTGACCACTTCGTTGATGAGCATCCCGATTTCTCCTACAGGGGTTCAAAGGCAATACTGGCCTTCACCGGCTACAACGGGATCCTCGGCTATCGGACCGATGAAACCTATGACCCCAACAGCCCGAATTACAATCCTGAAAAGTACAGAAATGAAAATATCGAAAACGACAGGGCTATGGTGAAGAAGATCACACAGGCCCTGAAGGATGACGGCTATGAATTCGCCTCACATTCCTGGGGGCATATCAGGACAGGAGACTGCACCCTTGAACGCTTAAAGACCGATACCGACAAGTGGGAAAGGAATGTGGAGCCATTGCTTCCCGACCCCTGCCCCATTTTGATCTATCCCTTCGGGAGCGATATAGGGAACTGGCATCCTTACGGTGATGACAATGAGAAGTTCAAAGTCCTCTATGACGCCGGCTTCAGATATTATCTCACAGTCGATTCCGCACAGTACTGGCTCCAGTACAACAGCAATTACA
This sequence comes from uncultured Lachnospiraceae bacterium, assembly GCA_902772635.1. Lineage (GTDB taxonomy): Bacteria > Bacillota > Clostridia > Lachnospirales > Lachnospiraceae > RUG306. The sequence goes on from CACYBK010000119.1 coordinate 878, forward strand.
TGAGAGGCGGAAGAAGGAATGTCGACGGGTACAGACTCTATCAGGATCTCACCGGAGCACAGAACAGACTCGGCGATATACTTGATGTCAAGAAGGTATTTGATACGGTAAGACCCACCCCCGTTGAGCAATAAAAAAGTGGTTTCCGGTATGCTATGAAAAAGGCGCTTATCACAATTACACTCGTCCTTGCTGCTCTTTCTGTGGTAAGCGCTGCCTGTGTGCTTTTTTATTTCGCCACAAAAAAGGTAAAGGTCCAGGAAAAGCCCGCCTATGTCTACAACATCCAGTCCATAGACGATCACGCGAAATATGTTGTGACCACCACGACCCAGTGGAAGGATGTGAAGGTTGACAATGAACTCGTCTTCGACCCCGGGATCAGGGCAGCCATGGAAAGATATAATGAGAGCGCGCCGGATCCCGAAGACGCTTATATCAAGAAAGAAGGGGATCTTTTCGTCGTAGTTCCGGAGGTTGAAGGAAGGGATCTTGATATTGAGCGCTCCATAAAGGAGCAGAAGCAGATAAGGATCGAGCCGGCTATCAGGCAGGGCGCTCTTACAGAGCTCTGTGAAAGAGCGAACCTCTTTGCGACCTGGTCAGTGACCTACGACAACGGAGATGTAGTAAGAGCCTCCATCGATAATGTGAACATCGAGGGGGATGAGATCCGCCTTGACGACAGTTTCATTGATGAGCAGGCAGCCAATGTAGTTTATAACCCTGAAGGCACCGGAGCTGATTTTGTAAACTCCTACGGAACCGCGATGCATGTGGACGGCGGCACCTGGGGCTCTTCAGTCAATACCGCGGAAGAGACGGCTGTCTTAAAGGATCTCTTCCACAGGGGCGAATCCGTCGAGGGAAGACATCCCGTCTTTGACTATGAGATGGCTTCCTTCATATCCGGGGATTATATCGAGATATCGATAGACGCCCAGCATATGTGGCTTTACAGGGACGGCAATCTTGTGATCGAAACAGATGTAGTGACCGGAGATTCCGGAAAGAACCGACATACCCCGAGAGGGGTATATTACATAATAGAACAGCTCAAGGAAAAATGGATGAACGGCGGAGACGCCCCCACCCTCGCTCACAGATGGATGAGACTGACCTGGTCGGGCGTCGGTATCCATGACGCCTGGTGGAGGTCCTCCTTCGGCGGAAACATCTATACCTACAACGGAAGCCACGGCTGCATCAATACCCCGTCAGACGCCATGAATGTCTTTTATGACAATTCGTATGAGATGATGCCGGTTGTGATCTACTGATGCTACGCGTAGCTTTCTGCAAATTTCTTAAGTACGGGTAACGAGCGCTTAACCTTCTCCGTATCGATGCAGTAAGCCATCCTAAAATACCCCGATACACCGAAATTGTCAGAGGGCACGAGTATGAGATCGTACTCGAGCGCCTTTTTGCAAAAACTCATAGCATCATCCTCAAGACATTTCGGGAAGATGTAGAAGGTTCCTCCCGGACGCTGAACCTCAAAGCCCATCTCAACAAGAGCATCATAGAGAATGTTCATATTCGTTTCATAGACGGACAGGTCTGAAGTCTCGTCTATCACTGCGGCAACTCCCCTCTGCATCGTAGATGAGGGGCAGTTGTGCCCTATCCCGCGGCTTATCTGCCCGAACATCACCGTAAGTTCCTTTGCATGAAGCGCTCCCGGATTTACCGCGATATAGCCTATCCTCTCTCCCGGCAGCGAAAGAGCCTTTGAGAAGGAATAGCAGGTCAGGGTATTAAAATAATAAGATGCCGGATAAGGACATTTTTTACCGTCAAATACTATCTCCCTGTAGGGTTCGTCGGATATCAGATATATCTCGTGAGAGAATCTGTCCTGCGCCGTGTTAAGTATCCTTGAAAGCTCACGGAGCGTCTCCTCTGAATAGACCGTGCCCGAAGGGTTGTTGGGTGAATTGATAAGCACTGCCTGCACATTTTCATCGAGCAGCCTTTCAAGCGCCTCGAAGTTGATCTGAAAATCGGGAAGGCTGGCGGGAACAACTGAAAGATTCACTCCGGCGTCCTCAATATAGGGCACATATTCAGGAAAGAAGGGCGCAAAGGTGATGACCGTATCCCCCGGCTTTGTGACTGCCCGAACCGCATGTGCAATAGCGCCCGCAGCTCCGCTCACAGGGAAGATGTGATCAGCCATATAGCTTATTGAAAAGCGTCTCTTAAGACTGTCCGCGATGATCTCCCTTACTTCAGGAAGGCCGAGAGTCGGACTATAGCCGTGGATCTTCATCGGATCCTCTTTTTTGTACATATCGATAACCGCGTCTGTGAAGGACTTCGGCGCAGGAACGGAAGGGTTTCCGAGGCTGTAATCAAAGACATTCTCATAGCCTATCTCCTTCCCTCTTCCGGTTGCGTATTCGGAAAACTCCCTTATGATATTCTTGTTCTTCGTCCTCTCAAGGTACATCTGATTTATCATTCTACTGTCCTTCCGTTGTACATCAATAGCTTCCAGTTTCCGTTTGAATATTCAACCTTTGTAAGCGCCGCATTTAAAAGACCTTTTCCTGCCACATCAGGAAACTTTGACTCAAGCCACCAGTCTGCGGAAGAGTGGCAGGCTATCATCACGTTTTTTCCGGAAACCTCATTGTCTTTTGCTATCTTTGAGATCGTCTCATCAAAGCGTTGCAAAAACTGATAAAC
>CACYBK010000120.1 GCA_902772635.1 uncultured Lachnospiraceae bacterium
CGTCTTCGTTGGCCGTGAAGAAATGCTCACCGCTGTTGGGGTTGTAAAGGCCATAGACAGGTACTGCCATTTCACCGGTTGCGGTCACATCCGAACCGCTTTCTTTCGCAAGTGAAGCTGTTGCTATGCCGGGCGCGAATGTAAACGCCATAGCAACTGACATGATCAGTGAAACAAGCTTTTTTCCAAACCTCATTAACCATTCTCCTTTCATAGATAAATCATCTTACTTTTTCTTGAACTTGATCTTGATATTACTTTTCAGTGCATAAGAATTCTGCGGCCAGTCGTCGGAACCATCCTTAATTATGCTTCGCATAATGGTTCCTCCTCATTTTATCAAACGACGCAAAATAAAGCATCAATTATCTTCCCGAAGCTGCTCATCAGCCGAAAGGAAACGCTCCCTTATCGCATCATCTTTGAATGTGCCGAGCTTCTCCACATTTTCTGCGGGTATGAAGCCGCCTGCCATGAATGAATGCCCGCCACCGGAGCCGATGTCCTTTACTGCCTCTGCGATCAGCTTTCCGGCATTCACTCTCACGACCTCGGAGCGCACGGAAAACTTGATCCCGTCCTTTCTGTGAGCATATACAACCGCCACATCAACTTCATCCAAAGACAGTATGAAATCAGCCACCATCCCTATCTGCGCGTCCGGGCAGGCAAAGGGTATCCCCGCAAAGCCTATCCTGTCATATACAAAGATGCTTTCTATCGCAGCGCCATAGGCCTGAAGATCCGAAAACTCCATGCTGTTCATCGTGAGACGCTCGATGATATCCTGGGAAGATCGGTCCAGAAGATAAGAAAACGCCTTGATATCAGCCTGTGTCACACCTCTTGTGAAATTCATGGTATCGATCTTGAGACCATACAATAGCGCTGTGGCAGTATATTCATCAGGCTCTATCGAAAGCTCCTCATAGTACTGGGTGATCAGAGTGGCGCAGCTGCCGACCGTCCTCACATCGCGATACATATAATCCTCGTTTTCGATCAGCGGATGATGATCGATGCAGGCTATCTCATCGCCGGGAAGATCCTTGATATTTCCGCCTCCCTTCTGGGAGTCAACACATATGACGGGGTCAGTTCTTCTCATCACAAGCGGGGTCTCGTCCTCTGAATAGATCTTGATATTGCAGAGCTCCGTCATCTTTTTGGTATTTATCCTGTCGATCTGACCGACATAGCAAAGTATCGAGTCGATGCCAAAGCTTTTCAATATCCCCTGAAGTCCAAAGCCCGCGCCTATGGCGTCAGGATCCGGAAAGTTGTGGGTCTGTATGAAGACCCTCCTGCCCTTGAGATGATCTACGAGCTTCAAAAATGAGGATCTGTCCATATAGCCTCCTTCCCTGAAAGGTTTCTTTCAAAGCATCATCTATGTTAAGTTTTCTTTGATCCACTCTCTTGCGTTTTTCTCGTCACGCGTGATCTGTTCCTGAAGTGTTGAAAGATCCGGGAATTTTTCCTCTTCCCGAAGATAATAAAGAAATGACACCTTTGCGGTCTCATCATAGATATAACCTGAAAAGTCAAATATATGCGTCTCGACTGTAATGCGCCGCTCGCCCTCGCTCTGATCCACAGTAGGCTTCACGCCGATATCCGTCATGCCAAAATATGACCTGCCTGCAACCTGAACCCTTGTCACATAGACTCCAACCTTTGGAAGGAGCTTTTCATCAGGAGGAAGCATATTGATCGTAGGATAGGAAAGCTTTCTCTTTCCCATTCCCATTCCGCGAACGATTCTGCCCATTATGAAATACTCATATCCAAGCATCTCATTTACATAGTCTACGCGCCCCTCTTTCAAAGACTCCCTTATGAGAGAGCTTGATATCACGGTACCGTCAGGATTTTTGAGAAGCGGGATGATATCAAGAGAAAAGCCGAATTTGGACGAGAACTCCTGAAGGAGAATAGCGCTTCCTTTATTTTCCTTCCCGAAACGAAATTCCTTCGTAACGGCGATATATCTCATTTTGAGCTTTTCAACGAGGAATCTCACAAACTCCTCCGCTGAAATATTCATGAAATCCCTGTCAAACTTCTTTTCAAAAAGAAAGTCCACTCCCTGCTCTCTTAAAACAGATATCCTTTCTTCAGAGGTAATGAGGTTTCGTCCCTTGAAGCGGTCCTCACCCTGGATGACCATCCTAGGAGACCCTGAAAAAGTGAAGACGAGTGACTGAAGCCCCTCTGTTTCCTTTGCTTTCAGGGCGGAGATTATCCTTTTGTGACCTCTGTGGATGCAGTCGAATTTCCCGATGGTCACTGCAGTGCCATCGGCATCCGAAAAGAGATCCATAATATTGTCTTCACCTTTGATTATCAGCATATCTTTTTGAAAGCTCATCGAGCGTTATAATGTGGTCAA
>CACYBK010000121.1 GCA_902772635.1 uncultured Lachnospiraceae bacterium
AAACCATGCCATTCAGGCTATATTCATAATGGCTGGTGTCACGGGAGAGCATGTATCCGATGACGAGCAGGTGAAAAAGACTCTCCGTCTCACGTCTATGGATTCCTTTGATTCTTCGGTAGAACTTCTGAAGAGTTTTATTGATTATTATTTTTCACAGAGGATTGAAAATATCAATCTTTCAAATACTCTGAATGAGACTATCCAGGCCGGCGGAAGGCTCGAAGAGCTTTTGAAGCGAAATGAAGTCATGACCGACATTTTGAAGATGCTCGAGGAGGAGGGTGACTTCATTAATGTCTGCGATGGGATACTGAAGAATGCGGGAGCTTTTCTGGATGTTTCCGATGCTTTTCTTGTAAGAATATCTCCCGACAGGCAGTATTGCGATATCATATGCGAATGGAAGCAGGAGGGCTTTGCAGCCCTTTCGCCTGATTATGTTTCGGCAAGTGTAGAACGGTTACCCTTCCTTACAGACAGACCTTATACGATCTCTTCTGATTCCGCGCTTCCTCCTGCCTTCAAAGCTTTTTTTGACAAGCATGAGATCACTGCGGGGATGTTCCTTCCGGTATCGATCAACGGCGAGGTCTCGATGTACCTTTCGTTTGTGGCATCCGATCCGAAGAGACAGTGGTCGATAGAGGACATACGTTTTTCAGATGATGTTCGGCGCGTGATTTCCACCATACTGGTGAAGAGGGTGACAAAGAATTCGCTTGCAAGTTCTTATGCTGCTCTTGACTGCATCCTCGAAAACACAGGTTGCGGCATTACCGTATTTGATCCCAGAAAGAAAAAATTCCTTTACGAAAACGGTACGTTCCAGAAAATGTTTTTCGATGAGGGAGACAGGTCAAATGTCTGCGAGACTCTTTTTAAGCAGAGCGGGATATCCGGGGATGAGGCAAAGCACTACTATGCGGCAAATTCGGCAAAGACATATGAACTTTCTTCCGCAAATATTCGCTGGGTAGACGGCAGTGAAGTCGTGATGAGCACATTCTATGACATCACGAAGCTGAAGGAATACCAGATCAAGATAGAGGAGCAGGCCAGTACCGATTTTCTCACAGGGCTTTCAAACAGGATGCGTTTTGAAATGGATTTCATTCAGGAGATCAGGGAGGCTGTGAGAAGCGGCGAGGAAGGAACCCTTCTCTATATGGACCTTGACGATTTCAGGGGAATAAATGAGGGACTCGGGCATCACGTCGGAGATTTCCTTTTGAAGGAGGCTGCTGAGGCACTTCGTGTGATCTGCGGGAAAAAGGCGCGCTGCTACAGGATCGGCGGCGATGAGTTCGCAGTGCTGCTCCCGGCAAAGCATCATGAGGTAAGAGAGAGGCTGATAGACGCCATAGAGAAGCGCTTCTCCAAGCCATGGCAGCTTGAGACAAATGAATATTACTGTACCATATGCATGGGGGTCTGCCTCTTCCCGAAGGACGGGACGAAGACTGATCAGCTTACTCAAAGGGCGGATCTTTCCCTTCGGATGGCAAAGCAGAAGGGAAAGAATGTAGTTGAGTACTACAGTAATTCAGATCCGAAGGTTCTCACAAGACGTCTCGATCTTGAGCGTTCCATGAGGGGCGCAGTTGAGCGCGGCTGCAAGGAATTTATTGTTTATTATCAGCCCCTCATCAATGTCTCAAAGAATGAACCTGTCTGCTGCGGCGCGGAGGCCCTTGTCCGCTGGCAGTCAGAGGAACTTGGGTTCGTCTATCCCGATGAATTCATACCTATCGCAGAGAATCTCGGCCTCATTGTTCCTATAGGAGAACACGTTCTCATAGAGGCCTGCAAGAGATGCCGGTATTGGAATGATTATGGACATCCGGATTACAAGGTCAGCGTGAATCTGTCCATAGTCCAGCTGCTACAGAAGAATATCGTTGAGACCGTAAAGAATGCCTTGAATTTCTCCGGACTTTCGCCCGAAAATCTCACGCTTGAGGTTACGGAGTCATTGGCGGCAAACGATATGCCAAAGATGAAAAAGATACTTAATGATATCAAGGCTCTTGGAGTAAGGCTTGCGCTTGATGATTTCGGTACAGGCTATTCCTCACTTTCGAGGCTTAGGGATATGCCCATGGATGTCATAAAGATTGACAAATCCTTTGCGGATGATGTTGGAAAGGACGATTTCTCCGACGCCTTTGTAAAGACAGTATCCGACCTGGCAGACACCATCAATATGGATGTTGTCATGGAGGGTATTGAGGAGGATTCTCAGGAGAAGGCCCTTGTCGGCATGAAGATAGATATGATACAGGGATATCTCTTCGATAAGCCGCTTACCAGGGAACAGTTTGAAGAAAAGTATGTTGACTGATTTTCTCGAAAGGTGAAAAAGAGACTTGAAGACTTTCACTCCGAAAAAGATCATAATATTCATCCTTTCTCTTGTCGTGATAGCATTGTGTCTCATCGCACTGATAAGAAAGGCGGGACTGGAGCCTCAGGCTGTGAAGACCTATGACATATCCGGGGGCTGGAATGTTGAACTTCCGGGATCTTCCGAGAGTAATGTCTCACTCAATGATTTTTCTCTCGGCAGGATGTTTGAAAGAGGAAAGATAATAAGGCTCTACAACACACTTCCCTCTGATATCCCTCCCCATGCGGGACTTCGTATCTTTGCCGACAATGCGGTAGTTGAGGTAGAAGTCGATGGGAGAAGTGTATATGAATACGGCCGCGAAAGTTTTATGCGGGGGAGAACGGTCGGGAGCGGCTATCATTTTGTGGACCTTCCGGCAGACGCTGCAGGCAAGGATATCGCGATCACAGTGACATTTGCAGAGAGCTTTGTTTCAAACGCAAGACCTGATATAGAGCTCACGGCCGGAATAGATATGTTCAGAAAATTTGTCTCCGAAACCGCCGGGGTTCTGTTCATAGACCTTTTCCTTCTGCTGCTTGGCATTGTGCTCCTGATAGTGAGTCTTGCATTTGTCTCTGTAAACAGGGATTATCTTGAGCTTACGGGACTTGGGCTCTTTTCTGTAGTAGCCGCCTCGTGGGGGCTTTGTTCTCAGAAGTTTCCCGAGATCATAGGCCTTTCGATCACAGCAAATTCGATACTTGAGTTTTCGCTCCTTTATTCAGCTCCTATGGTATTTTTGATCCTCATTCTCTCCTCGAGGCAGGATATCTCGCGTGCCAGGAAGAGTGTGCTTCGGATACTTCTTCTGGTCTGCATGGTCTTCTTCCTTACAGTGATGCTGTTCTTCTTCACCAATGTGATGCATCTTCCGAGGGTGAGGAGGGTATTTGATATAGTGGTGGTTTCCATCGGAATTGCAGCCATTATCTTCACGAGGATCCCGAAGAAGAGGAGACTTGTTTCCGACAGGATATTTGAGATATCCATCATTATCGTTGTGGTAACCGGGGCTTACGAGATGCTGAGAAAGGACATTAGAACCATATTCCCCGGAGCATTTTTCCTGAAGATGGATCTTTTTACGGTCGGCATTCTCATCTTTGTTGTCGGAATGCTCACAAGCTATATGAGTGGCATCTACAGAAGAACTCTCGACGAGCAGGAGGTTCTTGTCTTAAAGAGCCTTGCGTCGGTTGATTCAATGACGGGCCTCTCGAACAGGAAGAAGGCAAATCTTGTTCTTGAGGAGCTTGACTCTTCAAAGGATCCTTATCTCATTCTCAGCTTTGACTTAAACGGTCTGAAGAAAGTGAACGACCGTTATGGTCATGAGACCGGTGATTCCATGATACTCACATTTTCAAAGCTGCTCACGGAGGTATTTAAGGATACCGCGGAGCTTTTCAGAATGGGTGGGGATGAGTTTATAGCAGTCCTTAAAAATGACAATATTGAAACAGTCTCAGCCTCCATGAGAAGGCTGGTTTCACTTGAAAAAGAGGCTTCTGAGGATGAATCCTACAGGATAGACTGCTCCTTCGGGGCATCCCTCAGCACGGAATTTGAAGAACCGAAATCTGAAGAGGTGCTGAGGCTTTCCGACAAGAGAATGTATGAGATGAAATCGCGTACAGGAAGGGGGAGAGACTGATGAACAAAAGCAAGCTCCTCTTTAATGCGATAACAGTCCTGATGTTAGCACTGATGGGACTTGCAGCCGTCTTTTACTTTCTGCATGGAATCTCCTCGAGCGGAGAGAAGGGCGTCAGTCTCAACGGCCCGTGGAAACTCACTGAAAACGGGAATGTGCATGATAATATTAGCCTTTCTGACTTCAGCTTTGGCAGGCAGCTGAAGCAAAACGAGGAGATAACCATCGAAGGGGTACTTCCGAAAGACCTTCCTGAGCAAAGTACCGTAATGGTTCTTAATTATCTCTCGGCTGTAGATATAGAGGTCAATGGAAAAAACATATATTCCTATGGCCATGACCTTCTTCGGCAGGGGAAGATGCTCGGAAGCGGCTATCATTTTGCGGAGCTTCCGGCCTCGCCCGGCGGCAGCCGCATCATAGTGACCTTTACACCCGGTGAGGACAATGCTTTTTCGGGTATTCCGACCATCTATGTATATGATTCCGGCAGCGTTTATGTGGAGTTTTCATCAAGCCAGTTCTGGAACCTCTTCATAGGGGTATTCCTGTTCTCATTTGGCGCGATCATATCCCTGATCAGTGTCTTTATGATGTTCAGGAAGGACCGTTATATCCGCATGCTTTATGTTGGGCTTTTTTCACTGCTGATCTCTTTGTGGATCATGATGACCACAAAGAGCGCTCAGATACTGATATCTGACATAGGCTATTCCACCCAGATGGAGTATATTACTCTCTTTTCTGCTATTATCCCGTTCTGTCTTCTCCTGCTGAATATCAGGGGGAACGGGGATGACAGGGTGAACAGGATATTGATTTGGGTGAATGTGGCTTTGACCGCTGCCTTTGATATTATTGCCACAGGCCTTCATTTCGCAGGTGTCATCCATATTTCCCAGACACTCAATATTTTCCACATCATTTGTATCGTGGTGCTTGTGACTTTCCTTATCACGGCATTCAGAGGAAAAAGGGAGAAAACGCATTCGGCAAGGCTTTTGAATATTGCGGTTCTCACCTTGTTCATTTTCGGCGCGCTGGATCTTCTCAGGTTTAATGTCCATAAGTATCTGCTTCCGACGACGGCCTTCCTTGAAAGCTCAGTCCTTCCCTTCGGGGCGCTGCTGTTCATCATGATACTCTTTCTTTCGACGCTTTCTTATTACTATGAACTGGTACTCGAGGACGCCAAGAATGAGAGCCTCAAGCAGTCTGCTTATACAGATCCTGTGACCGGACTCTTTAACAGGGCATATTGCGAGAAAAGATTTCAGGTCCTCTCTGCAGATAAGGATAATGATTTCATCCTCATAGCGATGGATTTAAATGGCTTGAAGAAGACCAACGACACCTTCGGGCATTCGGTGGGTGACGAGCTGATCAGGCGCTATGCCTCTGTCATTGAAAAGCTCTTTGACGGGGTTGGGGAGTGTGTCAGGATGGGCGGAGATGAGTTCTGCGTCATATCCGAGGGCGGAAATGCACAGGCTGTTGAAGATGCCTTAAAGAAGCTTCCTGAGAAGGAAAATAAGAATTCTGTAGGAATACCCTCGCCTCTTTCCTCAGCCTACGGCGTAGCGCGATCGACCGAATTCAATGGCGATGAGAGGGAGGAAAGAGCAAAAGGAAGATTGTATGCAGAATTTATCTATTCTCTGGCGGATGAAAGAATGTACCGCATGAAGAAGGATATGCAGGAGGGACTTTGAAGGGCGCCTCCTTTGGGCGCTTGTTTTTTATGCCTTATTGCGATAGAATACCTTGTCGCACTTGATTTCTCTTACTGAGCGCAGTGAAGTTAGAGAAATCGGTACAGGGACACTTGACGAAAACGAGCGAAGCGACGTTTGAGTCTAGTGTCATCGGACTCGGTAAGGTTTTTGTTTTTTTTTGGTAAAAGAAAATGGCAAGAGAAAAGACAGATATCAGGGAATTATTCAAAAATACTGAAAAGTACGCCGGCAAGGAAGTAACAGTTGCCGGATGGATCAGAACGAACAGGGATTCAAAGAATTTCGGGTTCATTGTATTGAACGACGGAACCTTCTTCACTCCGCTTCAGGTTGTTTATCATGATACTCTTTCGAACTTTGAGGAGACGGCGCATCTGAATGTCGGGACTGCAATCTATGCTAAGGGAATACTCACCATGACCCCGGAGGCAAAGCAGCCCTTCGAGCTTCAGGCAGATGAGATCACAGTGGAGGGACCTTCAGATCCTTCATATCCCCTTCAGCCGAAAAGGCATACGATGGAATATCTTCGGACCATTACACATCTTCGTCCGAGGACGAATACCTTTGAGGCGGTCTTTCGTGTGAGATCACTTGCAGCATACGCGATACACAGATTCTTCCAGGAGAGAGACTTTGTATATGTCCATACTCCGATCATTACATCAAGTGATGCCGAGGGAGCGGGAGAGATGTTCAGAGCTACAACTCTCGACCTCAAGAATGTACCTTTGAAGGACGACGGGACGATAGATTTTTCGCAGGATTTCTTTGGGAAGTCCGCAAACCTCACTGTATCGGGACAGCTCAACGGAGAGACCTTTGCGCAGGCCTTCGGAAAGATATATACCTTCGGACCCACCTTCAGGGCTGAGGACTCAAATACAGCCAGGCACGCCGCGGAATTCTGGATGATAGAGCCGGAGATCGCCTTTGCCGATCTTTCCGATGATATGGCTCTTGCGGAGGATATGCTGAAATATATTATCGATTACGTGATGAAGGAAGCTCCCGAGGAGATGGAGTTCTTCAATCAGTTCATTGACAAGGGACTTGTTGAAAGGCTTTCTCATGTGGCATCCTCCGACTTCGGAAGGATCACCTATACGGATGCCGTAAAAGAGCTTGAAAAACGAAATGACAGCTTTGATTACAAGGTGAGCTGGGGAGTTGACCTTCAGACCGAGCATGAGCGCTTCCTTACGGAACAGCTTTTCAAAAAGCCTGTCTTTGTTACTGATTATCCAAAGGACATCAAGGCCTTTTATATGAAACTGAATCCGGACAAGAAGACAGTCGCTGCCGTTGACTGCCTTGTTCCGGGTATAGGCGAGATCATAGGCGGTTCACAGAGAGAGGACGATCTTTCCCTTCTGGAGAGCAGGATGAATGAGCTTTCAATGAAGAAGGAGGATTATGAGTTTTATCTTGATCTGAGACGCTGGGGATCTACGAGACATGCGGGCTTCGGTCTCGGCTTTGAGAGAATGGTAATGTATCTTACGGGGATCCAGAATATCAGGGATGTCCTTCCTTTCCCGAGAACAGTGGGGAATTGCGGAGTCTGAGCAAAAAGGAGAAAAGAGAGTATCACTATGAGTAATGTTGTAATTCCGGAGGGTTACCAAAGTCCTCTGGATCTCAAGGAAACACAGATCGCGATCAAAAAGGTCAAGGATTTCTTTCAGGCGCTTCTTGCGGCAGAACTGAATCTCAGACGAGTGACGGCGCCGCTCTTCGTGATCCCTGAAACAGGTCTGAATGACAACTTAAACGGTGTTGAGCGTCCTGTTTCGTTCGGGGTGAAGGAACAGAATGAGAGACAGGTTGAGATAGTCCATTCCCTTGCGAAGTGGAAGAGGATGGCTCTTTACCGCTATGGCTTTTCGGCAGGTGAGGGTATCTACACCGATATGAATGCCATAAGGCGTGATGAGGATACCGACAATACCCATTCCATCTATGTTGACCAGTGGGACTGGGAGCGTATCATCGAGAAGCACACAAGGGACGAGGAAAAGCTTCGTGAGACAGTCAGGAGCGTCTATGATGCCCTCCGTGTTACGGAAAAATATATATCGAACCAGTATTCCTATATAGACTGCATCCTTCCCGAGAACATTACCTTTATTCCCTCTCAGGAGCTTGAAGACAGGTATCCTGAGCTTTCTCCGAGAGAGAGGGAGCAGAGGGTAGCAAAGGCCTACGGAGCCGTCTTTATCGAAAAGATAGGCGGAGCGCTGAAGTCCGGAAAGCCTCACGACGGGCGCGCTCCCGACTATGATGACTGGGAATTGAACGGCGACATTATCGTCTACTATCCTTTGCTTGACGCCGGGCTTGAGTTATCCTCCATGGGGATAAGGGTTGATAAGGAGGCGCTTCTTAAGCAGCTTCATGAAGCGCATTGTGAAGAGAGGGCGGATCTTCCCTTCCAGCGGGCCATTATCAATGAGGAACTGCCCTATACCATTGGAGGCGGAATAGGACAGTCAAGGATCTGTATGTTTTTCCTCAGAAAGGCTCATATCGGTGAGGTTCAGGCATCTGTGTGGCCCGAAAGTGATGTAGAATTGTTGAAGAGCAACGGGATCGAACTTCTTTAGAAGGTCTGATGACCTTTGGCTTTTGATGTGGTTTAGAAGGAGGCTGCCTTGAGCAGGGACATTAGAAGCGAAGGAATGGACAAGCTTTGCGATGCCCTTCTTTCAATGAAAAACAGGGACGAGATGTATGCGTTTCTGGACGATCTTTGTACCGTGAAGGAGCTTGATGCTATGGGGCAGAGGTTTATGGTTGCCGCCCTTCTTCAGAAGAATGAGACCTATCAGAAGATCGCTAAGGAGACAGGGGCGTCGACTGCAACGATAAGCCGCGTGAACCGGGCCTTCACCTATGGAAATGACGGCTATGCCATGGCTCTTTCCCGTATAGAAGAAAGAAAATAATGGATTACGAAAAGCTTTTAAATGACAGGCAGCTTGAAGCTGTTGAAAGGACGAAAGGTCCTGTCCTCATCCTGGCAGGTGCAGGCTCGGGAAAGACGAGGGTCCTTACTTACAGAACCTCATATCTGATAGAAAGAGAAAATGTCGCACCTTATCATATCATGGCGATCACTTTCACGAACAAGGCTGCGGCAGAGATGAAGAACCGTATCAGTACTGTCGTCGGTGACAGAGGGCAGGATGTCTGGGTCTCGACCTTCCATTCAAGCTGTGTGAGGATACTTCGGCGTTTTGCGGCGGAAGCGGGTTATGACCGCAATTTTTCGATCTATGATGCCGATGATTCAAAGACCGTGATGAAGGCGGTCATGAAGAAGCTGAACATAGACCCGAAGAAATTCAAGGAGCGGACCTTTCTTTCCGCGATCTCAAAAGCAAAGGATGAACTGAAAGGACCTGAGGAGGCATTAAAGGATTGGGGCCATGACCCTGTGGCAATGCTCAAGTACAAAACGTACAAGGAGTATCAGGACAGGCTCAAGGAGAGCAATGCCCTTGATTTTGACGACCTCATCGTAAAGACGGTGGAGCTTCTTCAGACAAATTCCGAAGTGCTTTCCTATTATCAGAAAAAATTTGAATATATGATGGTGGATGAGTATCAGGATACGAATACTGCCCAGTTCGAGCTTGTCCGTCTGCTCTCCGGAGGAACAAGGAATCTTTGCGTGGTCGGTGATGACGACCAGTCCATATACAAATTCCGTGGGGCAAATATCAAAAACATTCTGAATTTTGAACATTATTTTCCCGATGCGACTGTCATCAGGCTTGAGCAGAACTACAGATCGACGAAGACCATTCTTTCCGCTGCAAATTCCGTCATCAAAAATAATGAAGCAAGAAAGGACAAGACTCTCTGGACCGAGAACGAAGAGGGGGAGAAGATCAAGGTCTGCTCCTTTGAATCAGCATATGAGGAGGCGGATTACATAGCGACTGATGTTGCTTCAAGGAAAAGAAAAGCAAACGATTCCTACAGCGATTATGCCGTACTCTACCGCACGAACGCACAGAGCCGGATCCTCGAGGAAAAGTTCATCAGGGAGAATATCCCCTACAAGATCGTTGGCGGGGTGAACTTCTACTCAAGGAAGGAGATCAAGGACATCATCGCATATTTGAAGGCGATAGTGAACCCTTCCGATGACCTTTCGGTGCGGAGGATAATAAATGTCCCGAAACGAGGCATAGGAGAGGCTTCCGTTGAGAAGGCCGCTGTTTTTGCAACCGCGAATGGAACGTCACTTTATGAAGGCCTTCTTTCCTCGGATATCAATCCCGCAATAAAGAGTGCCGCTTCAAAGATCAGGAGCTTTACCTCACTTATTGAAGGCTTCAAAAGCCGCCTGAATGAGCCGGTTCCCACGATAATAAGGGCTGTTCTTGAGGAGTCCGGTTATCAGAACGAGCTTGTCATTGAAAATACCGATGATTCAAAGGCAAGGCTTGAGAACCTTGAGGAATTCATAAACAAGGCCGTGGTCTATCAGAATGATAATGAGGAGCCCACCCTTTCAGGCTTCCTTGAGGAGGTGGCTCTGATAGCTGATATAGACAACCTTCCCGAAGGGGATGATTATGTGCTTCTCATGACGCTGCATGGCGCAAAGGGACTTGAGTTTGACACTGTTTATATAGCAGGGATGGAAGATGGGCTCTTTCCGGGCTTTATGGCGATCACTGCTTCTGACGGGGGTGAGGAACTTGCCGAAGAGAGAAGGCTCTTCTATGTCGGGATCACGAGGGCAAGAAAGAACCTTACATTGACCCTTGCAAGGACAAGGATGGTAAGGGGTGAGTACCAGACCTCGAGTCCTTCGAGGTTCTTAAAGGAGATATCACCGCTCCTTACCGAAAGCAATATGCCGGCTGTTTCATTCTCTTCAAAGAAGGAAGAAGCCTTTGAGAAAAAGAGCAGTAAATCCTTCTCTCCCGACAAAAGCTACAATCCCTTCAAGAAGCCTGTTGCGCCGAAGAATTTCGGGACATCTATAGTGAAGGCCCCGCTTTCCTACGGGGTTGGGGACAGGGTGTCTCACAGGAAATTCGGGGAGGGAGTTGTCCTTTCGATCACGGACGGAGGACGGGATTTTGAAGTCACGGTCCGCTTTGACGGGGGCGAGGAAAAAAAGATGTTTGCCTCCTTTGCAAAGCTTGAAAAGGCTTGATATGTGTGGAGAGTAAATGTTATAATCATTTTTGATTGAAGATTTTGCAGGCTTTTTGCTTTTTATAGAAAGGGGAGTTTTGAAAATGGTTGTTGAGAAGAAAGAATTTTCCGTCGGAAAGGTCGTAAAGACGACTCTTATCGTGATCCTTGTGATCGCCGTCGTATGTGCGATCATTTATGCGCTTTATCGTTATTTCACACCTGATTATGATGATGATTTCGATGATGATTTTGATGATGCCTTTGATGACGATGACGACCTCTTTGACGAGGAAGAGTCATCTGCAGTAGCAGCTGAAGACTGAGGAGGAAACATTTTATGAAATTATCCTGCCCGCATTTTGGTGAATGCGGCGGGTGCAGTCTTTTGGATATCACGAGTGAAGAACAGCTCCATCTCAAGGAAAATGAGATGGAGCTTCTTTTTTCTCCTGTTCTTAAAGAGCACTCGCCCGCGATCGACTATAAAGATATATACAAGGGGGCTGTGGCCTCTCCGGATCCATATTATTACAGGAACAAGATGGAGTTCTCCTTCGGAGACGCAATGAAGAACGGTCCGCTGACCCTGGGGCTCCACAAAAAAAAGAGCTTTTATGATGTGCTTACCACGGACTCCTGCGTCCTTGCGCATCCGGATTTCAATGAGATAGTGAAGGCGACCCTTTCTTTTTTCTCGGAAAGGAAGATCCCGTATGTAAGGAAGAGGAGCCATGAGGGGATATTACGGCATCTTCTGGTAAGGAGGGGAAGAAATACGGGCGAGCTTTTGATAGACCTTGTGACCACCACCCAGGGAGGAGAGGCGTTTGAGACACTACTGCCCTTGTGGCGCGACAAGCTTCTTTCGCTTTCCCTTGAGAACAGGATCGTTTCGATCCTTCATACAAAAAATGA
>CACYBK010000122.1 GCA_902772635.1 uncultured Lachnospiraceae bacterium
ATCTGTGTGCTGTTTCAGCCATCTGAGCGCCTGCATTTCATGGAGTCTGGTTTCCCTGTGGATCAGGGGATATATGAAGGCAAGAGGTGCACCATCCAGAAACGGATGCGGTAACGATGAGTAGATTTCCTGATCCCTATGCAGAAGCGCAGTAACCGTTTGTGACATTTCGCTTTTCATACCTGGCATGCGTTTTCATGCATAATCAACGTCGCGTGATCGCTTTTTACCAGACCTTGCGTTGGGAGGACGGAATGCATTGTTGCCCACCCCGGGTCTACAAGGTCTCCTACGGAAGGGGCTTTGGCTTCTTTGGCTTGCGTTGGGAGGACGGGATGCATTGTTCCCCACCGGCCACTTGGGCCAACTCTTCATCACTGAGCGGAATCATAGGATCATTGTTGACAGCAGCGAACTTCTTCAAAAGATTATCTGCTTCCGAAACACTGATTGTGATATTCTTTTCTGCGGCATATTTCACGATTTCTTCAGCAGATCCCATCTTCATGATCTCTTTCATGATTTCCGGGGTGAGATAAGTTTTGTAAGTTTCATTCATAGAATCAGACCCTCCTATCGTACTAATGCTATTACAATACAACGTCGCAGAGAAAAACGTGATTATGTTCGAGAGGCGGGTCTTTGGATGCCGTCATCTGCCAGACTCTTTTCACATCCTGAACCACGCCAGGGCAGATACGCCTTACGGCGCCTTTTCTCTGCGACATATATCCACACATTTTGCAATGTGTCGATAGCAGGCATATAAAATATAGCATAAATGTGAACGCTTGTCATCTGCCTTACAGAGGGGGACAGCTTTTGGACCCTGTCTTCCTCTTGACTTCTTCCCGACGGTGCAATTAAATAATAAAGATAACCCTTTCGGGTGAAGCGAAGGATCTTTAGGCAAGGAGGGAAAAAGTGAAACAAGCTATGAACTTATCCCTGATCCGCCGACAACCGGGAAGAATAAAAGGAGTACCGGTTCATAACGTTCCTGCATAGCTGCGGCTACAGAGCTCAATCCGATCACTTAGAGGGAGATGACAAAAATGGATGAGAAAAAAAGAGTCCGGTTTATTGACATGGTAAGGGGCATAACAATTCTTTGCGTGGCCATATACCATATCATTGCGCCCGGAATGTTCAAGACATTCTTTGCGGGGACCATCGGTTCATTGTTTTTTTCTTTTTTCTTTTTTTCGGGATATTTTTACAGCCCGGGTAAGAGGCCAATGAAAGAAAGCATCTTATCCAGGGGAAAATCACTGCTTATTCCGTTCTTTTTATATTCTCTGGCGTTCTGGCTCATAGGAAGCATTATTCTGATCATTCGAAAAACTGCAACGATCATCGATGCCCTGTGCTGTCTTCGGAATTTTTATGCCGGTTCTATCTGGAACAGAACGATCCAGGATCTGTTTGGCTGGGATTATCATTCTCTGGGTAAAAATTACCCGTACCTTGCAGATTTCTGGTTTCTTCCTGCGCTTTTTCTTGCCAGCATAGTGTTTATAGTCATAGTTGAAAAAATATCAAAGACAGTCCTGTCCCAGTTTGCGGCCATCGCTGTTTTGCTATTTATAACAGGCATACTCAGCCACTTTTCGATCAGTCTTCCTTATAATCTGCAGATCATTCCGTTTTGGACAGCTCTTGTGCTTCTTGGACATATCTGCAGGCGATTAAAGGTGTTTGACAGGCTGTCAGGCATGGCAGCGTGGATTTTGGGAGTTATAGCCGCGGCAGGCAGCACGGCCGTCGCTGTTTATTTTGGCTATGGAACGAAGCTGTTCCGCGGGACGATTGAGGAGCCGCAGGTCCTTATTATGCTGCTGCTGTTTGTCAATGGCTTTTTTTGCATTTGGGGCGTATCAATGGTATGTAAGCAGATAGAAGACAAGGGTGCAAACATCAGTAAGATCGCATTTCTGGGGTCACATTCCATTTACCTGTATATGTATCATGTGTTTGTGGCATGGGTGATCTGCTGCATTACCGGCTTTTCCATGAGATACGATCCGAAAACGATGACTGCTTTAACCTTTGAGAGGAGCCTTTTGCTGGCGATCGTGAGTATAATCATATCAATACTGATAAGCTTATTGGCTGCTTATATAGAAAAAAAGAAAAGGCAAAACAGATTTTGATGTTTATGAAGACAGCAGAACTGTGATCGATCGTGGAGGATATCATGGCCGGCAAAAACGAAAACAAAACATCGGGACTCGATCAGGAGAAGCTCCTTCTGCTATTGAACAGCCTCTATTCTAAGGCGCTTGACGGGATCCCTGTGATCAGCAGGCCGCTTGAAAATTTCGCGAACGCCTATATCTACAAGAGCACCACAAGGCGGGGCGCCGCGAGAAAGCTCATAGATGCGCAGGTTGCAAAGTGCCTGACCTCAGGCGTTGTGACTGGCTTTGGAGGGATCATCACGCTTCCCATAACGATACCTGCCAATGTGGCGAGCGTGCTCTATTTTGAAATGAGGATGGCTGCGGCGCTTGCCTATATCGGGGGTTATGATACGGAAAGCGGTGAGACAAGGGCGCTGGTCTTTGCATGTCTTTCAGACGTCAATGTCTCTCATGTTCTGGTGAAAAACAATGCGACAGCGGAAGAGAAGTTTGCCTTGTCCGTTGGAAAAAAGATCCCGGAAAAGACTATCGTCGCGATAAATGAAAGGGTCGCGCTGAAGCTCCTTTCAAAGCTCGGCACAAAGGGCGCCGCGAATGTCGGAAAGATGATCCCGCTCTTCGGCGCGGGCCTCGGCGGCGTACTTGATCTTGCGGAGTCCAGGATGATCGGAGACAGGGCATACAGATGGTTCATAGAGAATGACTTTTCAGACAAAAGAAAAAGACCTTCGAAGAAGAGAAGGTCTTATCACGGGGTCATCGA
>CACYBK010000123.1 GCA_902772635.1 uncultured Lachnospiraceae bacterium
TGAAAGCGAGGGCTTAAGCCTCTATCAGCTGGCGGATATAATGAAGACCCTTGGCTGCACCGTCGCCTACAATCTTGACGGCGGGGGCTCTTCCACCATGTATTTCAACGGCCGCATAATAAACAATCCGACCACGAACAAAAACAGGACCAATGAAAGGGCGGTCTCTGACATTATTTATGTCGGGACATGATATCATCGAGGGAGAATGTGATATGGAAAATGCGAAAGCCGTCTATGAATACAGGGGAAAGAGGATAATGCTGATCTACCTTTTCATCAGTGCCTTCTGCCTTCTCATATTTCTTGTTTACAATATTTTTTCCCACGGAGTGCTCAGCTTTTTTATGACTTTTCTTTTCCTGTGGCCGCTGGTCCTCGGCGCGTTTCCGGCCTTCTTGCTTTTTCTTCATATGAAAAACAAGAGAGTGTTCCTCCGCTCCTGTGTTCCGCTTAGGCTGTGGAGGTCAGGCGTAGCTGCGATCACAATGGCATCGCTCTTAAGAGGGGTCTTTGAGATCGCGGGAACAGATTCGATACATACACTGATTCTTTTTGTTGCCGGGCTCGTTTTTCTTGCTGCCGGAGGTATCGGCAGCCTTTGGGGCATTTCGGGGCTTTCTCAAAATAGATCCCTACTGTGATCGAAAGAGCATCAGAGCGCCCTGTGACCTCATCAAGAAGGCTTTTGCCAACGCCTATCCTCCGAAAATGAGGATTCACATAGAAATATCTGATAAGGCAATGCCATTTATTATCGTTCCGGAAAGAACTCCCACCGAAAGCTCATTATCTGCCATGAAGGAAAGCGCAAAATCCTTTTTCAGAATTGCCTTAACTCATTCACTCATCTGCACTTGACGGATTCTTTAAAACAAGCTCGGATTCATTCGGCGCAATGAACCTGTTTTCAAGAAGCCGAAGATCATTGAGATAATCATTCTGTCTTTTCCAGAGCGGCTTGTTTTCAGGATCTTTTGAAAGCGCGATCTGAAGCTCGGTATATGTTATCCAGCTCGAAAGAAGCTGCTCGCTCTTTTGAAGTATGGCCTTTTCCCCGGGATCCTTTGAATTTTTGATCTGATCCTTCAGCTCTTTGTCAAGCTGCTTCATTGAAGGGGACAAAAGCGCCCTTTCCTTCGGCTTCATCTCCCTCAGACTCATGATGAAGACATAAGGATCCTCACGCGGCGTGTCCTCTTCTGAGGGCTGTTTTTCGGCCTTTTGAAGCTCATCCTTTTCAAAATGAATAGGCTCTTTCTCAGGATCTTCAACATCTTTTTTTGACTTTACTTTGTCATATTCCTTTGAAAGATCGGAAAAGATCTCGGCCTCATACTGTGTGATATTTTCGGATTCTTTGATCGTTTCGCCTTCTTTCATCAAAGTGCCGTCGAGGTTGATGCGGTTCATCCTGCAATAGAGGCTCATACTACGGTAGAAGATCCGATACAGCTCTTCAAGTGCCTTTGGAAGCGCCTCGCCGTCCGTCTTTTCCAAAGAGCTGTAGCTTTCCCATTCCCGCGCGAGAGTGTAATAATTCATGAAATTCGCCCTTATCATTGAAGGAAGGAGCATATTCGGGCTGAAATGCACAGACTTTAGGTGCCCGACAAGACCGAGCAGTGTCACGCCGTTTACCGCGAGATAGTCTTTTTTCAGCAGTTCATCCGCTGACTGGATCTGGTTGTGGATCTCAAGCGTAAAAGCTGTAGCGTCCGGTGTCAGCTGCTTTCCCTTTTCGATATTTTCACTGCGCTTAAGCTTGAATTCATTCTTTGCTTTGAAGACCGGAGCTTCAGTGACAGCGGGGCTTGAGTAGTCGCGCGACTTGTCAAAGACATTTCCAAAGCGCGCCGACTGGGCTTTCATCTCGTCGTATTTCATGGCGCTCAGGTAGGAAAGCTCTTTCTTTTCTTCCTTTACCTTGTCCTTTGTAAGATTGATCTCGAGCTGCTTCTTTTTGAGCATCTCCTGTGGCATATAGTCGCTCATGCTTTAAAATAATATCCTTTCAACGTTCTACGGTGTGAACCGTTTATCATAATAGAAATATAATTTCTCTTTGTAACTATCTAAAAGGTCAGTATTGTGAATATTAATTTTCCAAAAGCAGCAGCTTTCCGGGTGAAAACTCTCCGGAAATGTAAGATTCATTGAACGAAGGCTCGCCAAAGAGCATGGTCCAGACCTTTCTCGTCTGCTCGTTCTGTAGGATAGCCTCTATGAGCGGATCGTCCATATCGAACCGCCTCTCCGCCTCCCTTGCGGCGGAGGCTATCAAACAGGTAACAAGGGAGACCGGGCTTTTTTTCTCCGTATAAAGATAATCCATCCGAAGCTGATCCTTCACATTCAGAACGAGGATGATACCGTTTATCGTGTCATTCTCAAGAGCGGCAAGGGAGAGGGATTCATCGGTGAAGTAGGGGCGGGCGTCTATGGAAAGATGATCCTCTATCCAGAGCCGGATCTGGTTTTTCCTTCGATCCGGAAGCTTTCGAAGGAGCTGCAGGTTTTTCCCCTCGCTTTTGATGAGTCCGTGTTCGGAAAGGCTCTGTATGGCTTCGGAAAGATAGACATAACCCTTTTTGAGCTCAAGAGACTCAAGGTCACAGCCTTCCTTTATGAGAAAGCTGGTGAGGAAGGCTGTGTCATTGTCTTTCTCCGTTGAGTAATTTATAAAAAGCGTAGTTGTGCCGCTTGTCTTCATGGTTTCCTTGAGCAGGGAAAAAAGCTCATTTCCCGCGCCTATTCCCCGAAACTCCGGCCTTACATAAAGGTACAGAAGGTCGCCTTCCCCGCTTTTCTTTGATTCCTTGAAGATGAGGACGCCGGCAGGCTGCTCCAAAACAGAGACCCCCATGAAATGGAGGGCCCGAAGCTCCATATTCGGAAGATCCGGCGGGATCAGCGGCAGGTATTCCTCGATATTGGCATCAGTCAGTATGTTCGCGTTCATAGAATATAATAAATGTTATCTAACATTTCTCCTTATAAAAGACCCATCGCCTTTGCCTTCATTACAGCGTCCGTCTTTGAAGAGGCGGAAAGCTTGAGATAGGTGTTCTTGATATAATATTTGACTGTCGGCTCCTTCATTGAAAGCTTTTCAGCGATCTCTTTCATGGTATTTCCCTCGCTCTGCATCCGAAGTATCGTGATGGCGCGCTCGGAAAGCGACGGAACGTCTGCAACCGCGGCCTTGAGATAAAGAGGATAATAATTTGCCGTTTTCTTCACCTGCGAATAGAGCTTTTCGAAGAAGTCCTTATCAATTTTATTATTTTTTTCAATATCCTTCAAGGACTCAGTGAGAAGAGGGATGATCGCGGGGCCTTCTTCTGACATTATCCTTACAAAATGAAGAGACGAAATCATCTCAAGGGCGCGAAGGAGGTCGTCCTTGTAAGGCTCATTCGTCCTTTGTTTGATGACAGCGGAGAGGGTCAGGAGTTCTGCATTGAGGATGGTCCTGTCGCAGATCTTCGCGTAATAGGAGAGCTTTTCTATGAGGGAGAGGGCGGAGATGTACTTTTCATTCGCTATATATGCCCTGACCTTTGTAAGGTAAAGGAAGCGCTGGTCCATGAAGAATTCTTCCTCATTCGGAGCATAATTAAGCCATTCCGAAACGGTCTCCATATCGCCGCGGTACATGGAAAGACGTACCTTTACGGCTTCAACATTAGGCTTTAGCTTTATTTCGTCATTCCCGAAGCTTTCAAGCTTTTCGGAAAAGGATCTGATCACGTTCTCGGCTGAATCTATCTCGCCTGAGGACAAAAACAGTCTCGCGTTCAAAGCTGCTGCGGCAAAGAGTGTTTCGGAGGAGCCGCCGTGATCTGCCTCAAAACGGGCTTCAGAAAGCAGCTTCAATACCTCGGAAGGGCTTTCTGCCTTTTGATATGCGCATTCGGCAAGGAAGAGCGGGAAAAGTCCCTTTCGAAGAGGCTCCTGAAAAGCCGACAAAAGCCCGAGATACTTTTGCATATCCTCTTTCGGGTTTTTTGCCCATTCCGACAGGTCCTTCTTGCCGTCAAGAACCGAGGGGAGGAAGCTTGTAACGGAAAAATCTATTGTTTGATCGGGATGTTCATCAAGGAAAGTGGAAAGACGCTCTAAAGCTGGGATCACATCCGCCGTTTTCCTGTGGGGGAGCTTAATATCAAGCGAGTTGATGAGAAAATCAACCCGCTGTTTCTTTGCGAGGGCCGATTCATTTGCCGAGGCTTTCAGCCTTTCGTACCATTTTTCGGAGGAATCTATGTCAAGGAGTATGGAATTTAATATTGAGAGAGCCGCCATAAGTTCAGGACTTGATAATACTTCCTCCTCTGATATGGAGAAATAGAAGTGCCGCATCTCATAGAAATAACCTGTTCCCGGGTCCTTTCTTGAATTCTTCAAAAGGAGGGCATTTATCCGCTTTCTCGAGCCGGTCTTTTCGTAGAGCGTCATAGCAAGGTGGTCAAGCCCGTGATCCTCGTACCACTTGCCTGCCCGCTCATAGTACTTCCACATTGCGTTTTCGCTGACATTTTCCTTAACATATTCGCGGAAAGCCGTAAGCCCCTGGATCCTCATCCTGTAGGTGTTGCCTTCCCTCAAAACGAAGTTTGAAAACTCCTCTACAGCGCGGATATAGGGCTTAATGTCAGGGACGCCAAAGATCACTGCCGCAAGTTCCGCAGTGAATGAATCAACGACTGACATAGCCATGAGAAATTCCCTTACATCCTTTGGCATTACAGGGATAATGAACTTTTTGGCGCGCTCGATCAGGGGCCGCTTCTCAAGCTCAAACGCCATTTTTAGAGGCATGCCCTCCTTTAGATGCTCAGCAAGTGAATATATTGTATAAGCATTGCCCTCGCCGAAGGTGGAAAGCCGCTCTATTTCATTTTTCTCAAGGGTGATCTCGAGCCGCAGCAGAAGCTTTTGGATCTCCGGCAGATCGAGCAGGAGATCAGACTCGTTTATGACCATGAATTTCCGTCGAAAGTCCGCAGGCTTCAGCCATTCCGGAAGACGGCCGCGGCCTGAGAGTATCAGCCAGACATTTTCGTCGAGGGCCGCTTTTTTTATAATCTCTTTGAAGCGCTCGTCGGTAATAAAAGGAAGGTCGTCTATCGCGATTATCTTCAGACGTTTTTCCGACGAGATGATCTTTCTTTCAACTACTTGCGCAGCCGTTTCGTCAACTCCCGAAACATAGAGGCAATTGCTTGTTTCCTTTGAGTTTTTGATCAGAGAGGTCTTGCCTGAGCCGGTGACACCGTAGATGAAAACAGGCTGGCAGGTTTCCCTCGCTATTTTGATTTTTTTTTCCGCGCGAGCGGGCAGTACATAGGGCTCTGACATAATTCTTCCTCTTTAAAAAAGACACCGGGATGATCCCCGATGTCTGATATTTTAACATTATCTTTTTTGTCAAGGAAGTGGCAGATTGCAGGCTTTTTGGATGATCAATAAGTGATCTTTGAGGGGCTGCTCTTCAGGGGCTTGTCAAGGTATTGCCTTACGGATTCTGAAAAATCCTCGTCATTTGAGTCAAAGACCCTGTCCATCTCTGTCCTTATCGCCCTTCTGATGAAGGCTGACTCGTTGATGAGGTAGCCTGTCTCTTCATCCTTTACCTTGCTGTCCCTCATAAAGCGCACAAGGGCGGACATGAGGTCATAGGTTCCCTGATCGATAGTGTAGGTCCTGTTTATTACCGATTCAGAAGCTTTTTTCGGAACCTTTCTTGGCATTATGGCTGTTGCTGAGAGCTTCTTTTTGGCTCTTTTTAAAGGTTCGGCTTTCTCTGCCTCGGCTTTGGCCTGCTCCTTTGCCTCTTTAAAAACATCAGCAACGGGAGTGGGAGCGGGGGCGAGGTTCGGTGATTCGTCAACCAACCCGCTCTTTTTTGATGCTGATATGCTCACAATATAATCCGGCGCAAGTTCCCTTGTTTTGAGGGGTATTTCAGTTGCTGCTTTAGTTGTATCCTCAGTCAACTTATTGAGATTCTCCTCAACTTTATTACTTTCCTGAAGCTCCGCTTTTTTTTCGGCTTTTTTCTCCTTTTCCGTCTCAGGAGCGGCAGGTTTTTCAGTTTCAAACAGGCCATCAGCTGCGTTGAATTTGCTTGATCTGTGAAGTGCCATCAATCTTCTCCTTCCGTAAGCTCATCCACAAAGTCCTCGTAATCAAGGGCTGAGGAGCAGTTTTTCGCGTAATCAAAGAGCATTTTCCGCATCGCCTGGGCCTCACGGACCTTCACGCTCTCGCGGATCGTCGTATCAAAGAGCTTCGTGTCCATTGATGAAGCTATCTCCTCAAGATTGTCCTTTATCTCACGGCTCAGGTTCGTTCTTCCGTTGTATTTCGTAAGCAGCAGGCCGGCTACTGAAAGCCCCTTGTTCTGCCTCTTTCTGATGACTCCTATGGTCTCTGCGAGGCTCGCAAGTCCCTGAAGCCCGTATCTGTCAGCCGTGACAGGGATTATCACTTCATCCGCCGCTACAAGGCAGTTTCGAAGTATCCAGTTAAGTGCCGGAGCCGTGTCTATAACCACGTAATCATAGCCTTCAAGGCCTTCCAGGGCCA
Source organism: uncultured Lachnospiraceae bacterium (assembly GCA_902772635.1). Taxonomy (GTDB): domain Bacteria; phylum Bacillota; class Clostridia; order Lachnospirales; family Lachnospiraceae; genus RUG306. The sequence goes on from CACYBK010000123.1 coordinate 6,595, forward strand.
TTGACATCCTGTATTCGCCTTCGGGGTCGGAGGAAAGCTTTGAATCCGCCTCCCGAAGCAGCGGGTCTGAAGCTATGATATCGCCGTTTATGGTCTTTTGAATGGCTTCAGAAGCCTTGATATGGTCGCCAAGAAGCACGTCATAAAGGGTCGGCATGCCCTCGATCTCGCCCTTGAAGGTATCTGTCGCGTTCCCCTGCTGATCCGCATCGATGAAAAGAACACTATTTCCGCGTCTTTTCAGGATATCGGCAAGGGCTATCGAGGTGGTAGTCTTCGAGATTCCGCCCTTCTGGTTTGCGACTACATAGGTTTTCATCATGAACCTCCGGTTCTATTATTTGGATATTGTTTTGTGTTTTGCTTTTGTGATGTATTATCCGTTATATCACCTATGTTTTTGTGTTTCAATTTTTATTTTTGTGGAATAGTGGATGTCAGATGGTTTTCATCTATATTTTGTGTTTTTGTTTAAAATTTTTTTTCTTTAATATATTTTTTTTTGCTTTTATTTTTATCTTTTGATCTTATTTTTTTATTTTTCTTTTTGTTTTTATCTTATGCTCTTATCACTTATTATATTTTTTTCTCTTATATTTATATTTCATTTCTTTGTTATATGCCTTCATTACTTATCTTTATTTCTTCATTTAATTACTTCTTTTTATTATATATTATATTTTAATGTTCTCTCGTTTTACTTTTTATTCATACTTCTATGTTTAAATTATATTCTTTTACCTTTTATCTTTATTTATTTATTTTATCTTTTATTTTTTTATTCTTATGTTATAATTTCGTTACATGCTTTTATTCTCTTATTCTTGTTTTTATATTATATTTATATTTTAAATTTTATATTTTAACATAAATTTATTTATTGTAACATTATTAGTAATATTAAATGTTATATGTTATCTCCGGAGGCGTCAATCTTCTGCTTCACACCCCTGAGACAAAGAAGGCCGAAGTAAGAAACGCATAACAAATAACATATAACATACAACATACAACATACAACATATTGCACCGGGGCGCCCCTCCCGCTTGTCCGCCGGCACGGAAAATCCGGCTCACCCAGCTCACCCGGCTCATCCGGCTTACCCGGTCGGCTGACCACACGCCGGCATGACCCGGCACTGCTTCAGTCCTCACCGGAACTGCCGGATCCGCCGTCCACGGATCGGTCAGCGGTCCTTTGACCAGCCATCTTCCGGCTTCAACATGATCGTCGGGCCGGACTTTATACCTTGAACAGAGCGCATCGGGAGATCATCCGGGACAGGGGGGAGCGGGTATCTGATCGGATATATAAGTGGAAACTCATTTATATGGAATACAGAAAACATCTATTCCGGATAATATACCTGATTAAACAAAAATATCCGTAATATTCCTGAAAATACAAAGAAAATCCAAAAAAATTAGACCTGTTGATTTAAGAAAAGACAAGCTGAATATTAAATAACATTTCACAATAATATTTTCCCTAAAATTCGAAGAAAAACGAAAATCAAACTTGTTTGCCCTAAAAACAACAAGCCTGGATCACAAAGAAAACCGGCAAAATCAGAGCATTCTCAAAAAATCAGTGACATATCAAAACATATGATCTAATTCTGGAAACTGACAGTCATACAATATTCTGACAATTCGGCAGTTTAAACAGATGTTAGACTTATCAATATACGACTTACAGGCGCGTCTTCGCCGCCAAATTCTCCATCAAGCAAACACGCAAATTTCACACTCTCCCCACAATTTTCAGTATCCAAGAACCTTGAATAATGATATATTTATATGAACGAACGAAGGAGCGCACACACTGCGTGCGGTTCTTCGGAAGTACCAAAAAAACGAACTTAGAGATCAAAGCAGGAAACATTTAAGGATCCCAAAGCGAGGTACGAAAAATGAAAAAGAAGAAACTGGGAAAGGTTATCGCTTCACTCGCCCTGTCGCTGTCAATGACGTTTGCACTTGTGGGCTGCGCGGGACAGGGGGGCGGAAAGGCTCAGGATCCCGAATCGGGGGGAACCGGACAAGGCGTCATAGATCCCTCGGCCATCAAGGCGAAGAGAGGATCTGTCATGGCGATGACCGATGACGGCGCTGTCAAGGTATCGAGGGTCAAAAAAGGAAAGACAAAGAGTATGGGCGAGGAGGGGACCTGGACCATATTCGTATATCTCTGCGGCTCCGATCTTGAGTCGGACGGAGGCTGTGCAAGCCGTGACATGGTAGAGATGGCGGAAGGAACCGAAAACGGCGGTATGAAGTTTGTTGTCCAGACCGGCGGCGCTTCAGATTGGGCATGGGAAGACGCGGATCCCGGCAAGCTCAGCCGCTTCGTCATTCAAAACGGGGAAATAGAGCACGTCGAGGATGCGCCTCTTGCTTCAATGGGAGAAAGCTCAACCCTTGCCGACTTCCTGAAATGGGGAGTGAAGAACTATCCGGCGGCAAACATGGGCGTGATATTGTGGGATCATGGCGGCGGAAGCATCTCGGGCGTCTGCTTTGACGAGCTTTTCAATGACGACTCCCTTTCCCTTGGCGAGATAGACAGCGCGCTTTCGGATGCTTACGGCGAAATGACGGACAATTTCGAGTTCATGGGCTTTGATGCCTGCCTGATGGGAGCGATAGAGTGCGCCCATGTCCTTGCGAATTACGCGAATTATATGTACGCATCGGAGGAGGTGGAGCCCGGAAGCGGTTGGGACTATGTGACGATAGGCTCCTTCCTTTCGGAGAATGGAGACGCTGACGGTGCACAGCTCGGTAAGGTAACGTGTGACAGCTTTTACGAAAGCTGCGCCGCCGAAGGGGAAGAGGCCGACTGCACATTGTCTGTCATAGATCTTTCGGCGCTCGACAGCTTCCTTGAAGAATTCAACAACTTTGCTGTGAAACTTTATGAGAACACCGACGGGAAGGATAATACGGAGATGCTTTCAAAGGTTGCCCGTGCCATCAATTCCAGCGCGAACTACGGCGGGAACACTCCGAATGAAGGCTATACGAACATGGTGGATCTCGGGGATATGATCAAAAAAGCGGGGAGCGTCTTCGGTGATGATTCAGATGCCGCTTCCGTGCTTGATTCCATAGTAGTATATATGAGAAACGGGAAGAACAAGCAGGGCGCTACCGGACTTTCCACATATTATCCCCTGCAGATAGAGGGCTCGGAGGAGCTTTCAACCTTTGGTTCTTCGGCCATAAGCCCTTATTATTTTGATTTTGTATCAAGGGCGGCTTACGCCAACGCAAATTCAGGAAACACAGACGGCTACTCGGATTCCGAATACCTTGATCTCTGGCAGTCCTCCCAGATCCAGGATGCCGGCGAGGTGACAGCCTTTGATGATGCCTATGATTATTATGACAGCTTCGAACAGACGGGGCATAGCGGAAATATTACCTTTGACAGGGAGCCTTCCTTTGATGAGAACGGCAATTTCTCCTTCAGGCTTTCGGAGGAGGGCATCATGAACGCCCTCGAGATCGAAGGGAACGTATTTATGATCGATCACGAGGAAAACTGCCTCGTGGAATACGGTGTGACAGCGGACCTCAACATAGACTGGGACACGGGAGAGGTGAAGGACAACTTTGACGGATCCTGGTTCTCCCTTCCCGACGGACAGAATCTTACCGTAGAGATACAGTCGCAGGAGGATGGCTACGACATTTATGCGGCCCCTGTGATGCTGAACGGTGAAAGGACAAACCTGCTCTTCATTCACGATTATGAAGCGGGCGAAGCTTATATCTACGCCGTCTGGGACGGTATCAGCGACAGCGGCGCGGCAGCCAGAAACATGAAGAAGCTCAAAAACGGTGATGTGATAATCCCGATCTCCGATGCCGTAAGCCTGGAGCAGGGAAATGATGAAGCGATAGTGTATGAGGGTGAGGAATATATCTACAACGGTAATGATGAGCTGATCTACGCCCTCATGCCTGACGGAGAATACGCCTTCAGCTATACCATATATGATATCTACGGGGATTATTATGATACAGAGAATGTGAGATTCACCATCGAGGGCAGGGATGTATTTTATTCCCGTTCCTGATAAATAAAAAGATAAGGAGAGTAAAAGATGAAAAGAAAACTGATGGTATTTACAGCGGGGGCGATGGCTCTTTGCCTTGTCGCTCCGATGACGGTGCAGGCTGCCGGGGAAGCTTTTTCGCCGTCCCCTGTCAAGGCGGTCATCTACATGCCGGATGTGACGCCTGAGATGTCTGACAAGGACTTCTGGACGGATCTTCAGGGCAATACTGACATGGTGCTTTCAGACAGCGCAAAGATCAAGAGCCTGAATGAAAAGATAGTACAAACGCCGGGCTGCAACATGTCCGACCTGAAAAACCTCAAAACGACACTGGACGGGGAAGACCTGAAAACCGGGGTGGAAGGCGCGCTGAAGGATTATCAGGCTCGCGGTTGGTGGACGGAAAACGGAGCGCCGATCACGGACGAGTTTATTACGCAAGTCGCGGAAAACTGCGAGAACCCTGATGCCACAAAGGAGCAGAGCGTTTTGTACGGCATAGTGACCACGAGGACCACCATAAACGTCTGGCCTTATGACGCCGGTGTCTATGATGACAAAGCAGACCTTGATTTTGATTACAGATACGATTCCAGCATCGGGGTGAACAAGCCCGTCGTCATCCGCTCCATAAGCCGCGACAAGGAGTGGTATTATGTAGTTGCGGAGAATCTTCTCCCCGGCGGCTGGGTGAAGGCTTCCGATATCGCGATCTGCAAAGACAGGGAAGAGTGGCTCTCTGCATGGGATTTTCCCGAAAAGGACACCCTCGTGATCCTCGAAGACAAGATAATGACAGAGGAGTCCAATGACACCCCCGAGGTTTCAAAGAGGGTGCTCTATATGGGAACGAGGCTTCAGCTTGTCAAAAAGAATGATATCCCGTCCCTCGTCACAAACCGATCCACCTACAGCAACCATGTTGTTTACATGCCTGTGAGGAAGGCTGACGGAAGCTACGAGAAAAAGATCGGGCTTATTTCGGAAAACAATAAAACCAGCATCGGCTATCTTCCTCTTACAACCGAAAATATCATTGATACAGCCTTTGAGTGGCTCGGAAACTGCTACGGCTGGGGCGGCATGCTTTCATCGGAAGACTGCTCGGGCTATGTCGGCGCGGTATACAGCTGCTTCGGGCTCAATCTTGCAAGAAATACCAGCTGGCAGATGGAGATGCCCGTGAAGAAATACCTTTTTGACCCCGTGAGCACATCGGACAGTGAAGAGACGATAGCAAAGAACCTCGAAGAAAAGAAGGCCGTCCTTGATACGCTTCCCGCAGGGAGCATATTATTCTTCTCGGGGCATGAGATGATCTATCTCGGAAAGGTTGATGGAGAATATTATGTCATAAGCTCCGTGGGCTCCATCATGAACGAAGAGGGGAACCTCCAGAGGCTCCGTGACATCTGCATCAACACCCTTGATACGAAGCGTAAGAACGGCTCAAGCTGGCTCATGCAGATCAAGAATATAGAGGTTCCTTATCTTGACGCGGAGGACGAGCTTTTTGACATAGAGAAAAAGGATGTGCCCGTTGAAATGCTGAGGCTCTACAATCCAAACAGCGGCGAGCATTTCTATACCGCTTCCGAGGATGAAAAGGAAAATCTTGTTGCGAAGGGTTGGAACTTCGAAGGCATAGGCTGGCTGGCACAGAAGGAATCGGATGTTCCGGTATACAGGCTTTACAATGCAAATGAAGGAGTACATCACTATACGGCAGATGCCGGGGAGAAGGACGGTCTCATTGCTCTTGGATGGAATGATGAAGGCATAGGCTGGTATTCGGCCGACAGCCTGAATATCCCCGTCTATCGTGAATTTGATGCAAACAGCGGACGGCACAATTATACTACGGACATAAGCGAGCACGAGAATCTTCTTTCCGCAGGCTGGAAGGGCGAAGGCATCGCATTCTACGGGATGTGAAGGCAGTACAGGGCTTCTTTTAAGATCAATAATGGAGGTACGGTATGACAATAACAAAAGAAAAAAACGGTGATGTTTTGACGGTGGCGATCGACGGCGAACTGACCTTAAAGACAGCGCCCGAGCTTGCTGAAGAGCTGTCTGATGAGCTCGACAGCATCAAGGAGCTGATAATCGACCTGAAGGATTGCGGTTACACTTCATCGGCGGGCCTGCGCGTGCTCCTCAACTCATATCAGGTTCTCGATGATAATGGCGGAAAAATGGTCTTAAAAAACGTGAACAAGGTCTTCATGGATATTCTGGAGAGCACAGGATTTCTTGACTTTTTGGAGGTGGAAGGGGCATAATCCCGTCTCACCTGCGTTTCACCTTCGAGATCAGCCATAGGGGCGAGCCGATAGCTCATTATTTTGACCATCGGCTCCGTCTCTGTGGCTGATTATTTTTCATTGCGGTTTGATTGATAAAAAGTTACAATAAATTCTATGTATTTATACGCCAAAGGGCGTTAAAGAAAATGAAGAGCGTGAGATTGCTTTTTTGACAGTAAGGAGGAAAACGAAATGGGTCTTATACAGGCAGGACTTACATCCGCGGGCAGTATCCTTGCCGATCAGTGGAAGGAGTATTTCTACTGTGAGGCGCTTCCGGCGGATGTCATAGCGGTAAGGGGACAGAAGAGAGTATCGAAGGGGTCTTCAAACAGGCACGGAAGCGACAATATCATATCCTCGGGTTCCATCATAGCTGTCGCGGACGGTCAGTGCATGCTCATAGTGGAACAGGGCAAGGTCGTTGAGGTCTGCGCAGAGCCCGGCGAGTTCGTCTTTGACGCGTCCACCGAGCCCACGATCTTCTCCGGAAGCCTTGGACAGTCGATCATCGCGACCTTTAAGAACCTCGGAAAGCGTTTCACCTTCGGCGGTGAGGCTCCGAAGGACCAGAGGGTTTATTATTTCAATACAAAGGAACTCACGGGGAACAAGTACGGAACACCTTCTCCGGTGCCCTTCAGGGTCGTGGACCAGAGGGCGGGCATCGACATCGATATCCGCGTGAAATGCTTTGGCGAATATTCCTACAGGGTCATGGATCCCCTTCTTTTCTATACCAATGTATGCGGAAATGTGGAAGCTGCCTACACGAGGGAGAACCTCGACTCACAGCTCAAGACCGAGCTTCTTACGGCGCTTCAGCCGGCCTTCGCGCGGATCTCGGATCAGGGCATCCGTTATTCCTCGCTTCCGGGACATACCACGGAGCTTGCGGCGGCGCTCAACCAGGAGCTTTCCGACAAGTGGATCAACCTCCGCGGTATAGAGATCGTTTCCTTCGGCGTATCCTCGGTGAAGGCCCTCGACGAGGACGAGGAGATGCTCAGGAACATGCAGCGTGACGCTACATATACGAACGCGAACCTTCGTGACGCGATGCTCGCAAGCTCGACAGGCCAGGCGATGCGCGATGCCGCGAACAACGCGAACGGCGCTATGGCAGGCTTCATGGGCATGAACATGGCAGGACAGTTCGGCATGAATACGATGAACAATTACCAGCAGGCCCAGTATCAGCAGCCCCCCTACCAGCAGCCGCCCTATATGCAGCCTTACCAGCAGCAGCCCTATCAGCAGGCTCCGCCCCAGTATCAGCAGCAGGTCCCGCCGCAGACCCAGCAGCCCATACCGATGCAGCCGCCTCAGCAGCAGGCTCAAGAGGCAACCGGCGCGGCAGCAGGGGCTCCCGTGGTCGGATGGACATGCGGAAAGTGCGGAACCGTGAACCAGGGCAAGTTCTGCGCGAACTGCGGCGAGAAAAAGCCCGAGGGCGCTCCCCAGTACAAGTGCGACAAGTGCGGCTGGGTTCCGCCGGATCCTTCAAACCCTCCGAAGTTCTGCCCTGAGTGCGGCGACCCCTTCGGTGACGAGGATCGGATCTGATTTCACTTACAAATTATCATCAAACCATACAGACGCCATTGCAAAGGGAGAGATATGAACAACAGCCAGATTTATCCTTTCGAGAGGAACAGATATTACCCCGGAAAGATGCTTACCAGCGCGGATTTCGAGGCAGAGCAGAGTTATTTCATGAACAGGGAGAGGTTTCTTTCCGGTCTCATGTACGGAAGCGGGATCGTCTGCGGTCTCGGGGTTTTTTCACTCGACGATCTTTCGCTCCTGGTGGAGAGCGGAGTCGCCTTTGACGGCAACGGGCGCGAAATAGTCGTTGACTCATCTGTCGTGAAGAAGCTTTCTGCAATAGAAGGCTTTGATTCACTAAAGAGTGACAACGCCTGCCTTTGCGTCCGCTACAAGGAGGAACAGACCGCTGCAGTCTATGCGGCCGGGAAGGCAGAGGGAGACAGGGAATACGAGTACAACCGTATTTCGGAAAAATATGAGCTGTTCCTGAGCGATATGTCTGATATCCCTCCCGAAATAGAGCTCGAGACGGAATTCCTGGTCAAAAACAGGTTTTTAAAGAGCGATCACTATCTCGTGGAGCTCGCGCTTCCCGCGACTGTGAGCCGCGGAAGGAATGTCCGGATCAGCCTGATCATCAAAAAGCTTTCGGATTATGACGTAAGGCTCTCCCTTGACGGTATATTGGAGACTCCGGCATTTCTTTCGGAGACCGGCGCAAAGCAGATCGATCTCGCGGTGACCGATGTGTCGCTTGAAAAGGGCGAAGTGATCACAAAGGATTTCTGGGCGAAAGTTGAGAACACGGATTCCGAGGAAACAAATATCATCCTTCGAAGCGGCTCTGCCCACGGTTACGAGAATGATACCTCAATACCCGTTGAAAAGAGTTTTGCTGTAAAGATAAGGCTGTCAAACCACACTCCGCTCGAGCTTGTCAGCACTGAGATCGGCAGGATGAGTCTTGAGATGAGGGCGGCAGGATCTCGTATGGACTATGTGCCTCTTGCGCAGATCAAGCTTGAGCGCACTGACAACGCCTACATCATAGAAAAGGTGTCAGAGTCCGGAGTTAAGCATTATATCACAGCTCCCGGTCAGGAATTCCTGAGGAACTCCTATCTTGAATATTTCACCAAGTCTGTTGAGCTTGTGAACGAAACAGCAGCTCCCATCCCTGACAGGAACAGGGATTTCAGTTATCCCGCCTCTTTTTCGGGAAATGAGCCTTCTTTTGGCACGGAAACAGCTACCGGCGTTCTAGAGATACCTCTCGGAGTCAATGCTTCAGAGGGCGACATCAGATTTTCCGGCGAGATCACGCATGGTCTTGGAAAAGGCAATGTATATGTTTCCGTAGGCTATGAGTCAATAGAGAAGGATGACGCCCTTATGGTGAGCGCAAGGAATACCATATTCGGAAATCCCGCGCTTTTCGTCGGACAGGGCGGCGCCCAGGTCGATGCGGAGACAGCGGTAAGGGTAATGAATGACAAGGGTTCCTTCGTCGTTGCGGCAAGACTCCTTCATGATGTTGATTATCTTACCCTTACTTACCGCTGGGTTGCGATCAAATTCCCGGCAGGCGAGGAAATGGACAGCACCGAGGATTATTATGACAAGTCCATATCAGCGGAGACTCCTACCGTGGTAATGGGCATCAAGGAAAGCCATTTCTTCGGAGTGATCTTCCACAATATGCCGAAGTCCTCCATCAGCTACGAGCTTACAAGTCAGGGCTCGGGCGAGATCAATGCCAACGGCGTTTATACGGCTCCCGCGAAGGAAGGTGTGTACGAGATCAGGATCTATTGCACGGATATGCCTGTGATCTGCACCTATGCCTATGCAATAGTGAAAAAGGATGTTGTAAGTGAGGATAGCGCGTCTTGACTCTTGAGAGCATCAGAACAATCAGGGACAACGAATGGTCGCGTGTCACCGTTGAGAGAGATATAGAGACCGATGGCATGGCTCTTTACACAGTGATCCATGTGAAGGAGCATTCGCTCGTCAGGGATCTCCTGCAGATGTTTGAGGATGCAAAAAATATGGCAAACGGCGGGAGCGCTCTTGTTACCTCGTTTTCGGATGGGATCGAGTATGTCTTTGTCTTTCCCTACAGGACGGAGAGGCCTCTCTTTGACTTTTATATGGGCGAGTCTTATTCACTTGCCGACTGTGAGGATATATGCTGCAATGTGATCCTCGCCTGCCTTTCCGCAAAGCTCCCTTATCCGTTTCTTCTGCTGATACTCGACCAGGAGCTCCTCAATTTCGCAAAGGATTATTCGGTAAGCCTTGATTATTCCGTGGATATCGGCTCTCTCGATATCAGGGCGGATGAGAGGCAGTGCGTGACGGCCTGCGCGAAGATACTGATACGTCTCCTCGAAAACAAGGCTACCGACAAGGCTATTACATACCAGATCCTCGTCAAAAAGATCGCAAACCGCTCATATCAGACCTTTACAGAGCTTTACCGTGATCTTCGTATAGCCGCGACACCAAGGAGCAAGAGGGGCTTATTAGCAAGGCTCAAGGGCTGGTGGTCAAGGAACAGGGAGATCTTTTTTCGGATCGTCATTGTGGCCGCGATCATTATCGGCATAGTTGCTCTGGTCTTTCTGATATCAAACCTTGTGATGGGCGATATTCCGTTCCTTCGCCTCTTCTACAACAATTTCAAGCTGATCGGGACGGAGTCGATGCTGCAGTAATACATAGGATAATTCACCAGAGATGTCAAAAAATATAGGAAAAACAATTTTAAAGATAATGCTGATAATCGCGATCCCTACCGCGCTCTTTCTGGTCTGGCTCTCACGTCAAAGTGAAGGGAGCTTTAACGACAGTCAACGCGTTGTATACGATTATTATGAAACGAATGATTATTTCTGCTTGATCGATCACGGGAAAAACTCCGTATTGATGCGGATCGACGAAACCTCCAAGATCAAAACACTGAAGGCCATAAGGACAAAAGAACTTCAGGGTACCAGGCCAAGGGCGATCAACATCGACCGAAAAGGAAATATCGTCGCTGTTTTCGAAAAGAAAGATACTGCGAGTACGAGGATCATCCTTGCGAGAGTCGACAGGGGCTGTAATGTTACGGCTCTCTCAGGTCCATATGATATTGATTATGACTATTCATCTGTAAGTGTCGTGGATCAGGGCGATTATTGCGCGATCACGGCCACAAGCACTGACAGGACGCAGGCGAGAGCCTATATTGTGCAGAACAGTTCTTTTGCTGACGTTGGAGACAAATCAAAAAGTACTGCGACAAAAAGCGAGGACAGCTTATCCGGTAATCAGAAAGCCCAGAGTATCGCCTCCTACATTGCAGATGCCGGGAGGATCATAGGTTATGCCGCTTATGACAGCAGCGGCTTTACCATAAAAACCGATATTGATCTGAATACCGAGGGCGAAGCGGCAGAAAAAGAGGCAAAAGCCCTTACAATTTCATCTGTCAGACTCAATCTCTTCCAGAAATATCTGGCGAAAGGCGATGCGGCAAGGGTTCAGCTCATCCTGATGCTTATACTGATGGCGTATATGGTCTTCCTTTTCGTCTTTCTTCCACGAAGAAGCCGAATTATTTCAACGCTGTTTACGGCTCTGTTTTTGATCCTCGTATCGATGGAAGGGATCATACTCTATCTTTATTCAGCAAATGATGGAACCTTTACGAAAGTAGCCAACGACACCTATTACAGAAGACAGTATATGATTGAGCGGACTATATCAGGTGCGTTGGATGATCTGGCCGGGAAAACCTACAATGATCCTTTTTATACTTCAGAAACCTACAGCAAGCTGAAGACAGCCTTGTTTGAGGCAAAGGACAGCTACAGCGAGAGCAATATAGAAACCTATTATCTTGCTGCGGTCGATTATGAAACAGATCTCATAATCGCATCGACTGACGGGATCAACAGGGAGCCTGCTCATCTCAAGTTCGGGAATGATTATACTGCTCTTTCGGAAGCGATCGATTCAGAAGCGGATCGTCATGAATATCTGAAGGCGGTATACGAAGGGAAACAGTATACTCTTGCCGGTTACAATTACGGACTGACGGATGGACGCAATGTCACGGTCATAGGGCTGTTCTCAAATACCGGGCTTGACTCCTACAAAGGAAAGATCTTCAATTTTATCCTGCTGGCATCTGTCTTCCTTTCGGTCATTACAGGCTTTATCGCGTTTCTCGTCATCTTCCGCCACTACCTTGATTTCAAGATGATAAAGAATGCGGCCATACGTATCTCAAAAGGGGAGACGGATTTTGTGTCCCCGAAGATCATTGAGCCGGACAGACAGCCTATATGGGCGGCTTTTACAGAGATAGTGCGGGCAATGAAGGACAACCGTTATTCCAAGGAGAGCATCTACAAGGCGTACTTCAGGTTCTCACCGAAGAATATAGAAAACTTCCTGAACAAGACCTCGATCACAGATGTTCTGGTCGGCGATCAGGCCAGGGTGGACGGAACTCTTGCCATATTCTCTCTCGAATCGGCTGAAAAGGCCAGGAAGAGAGGGGAGCTTATGAAGGCAGGGGAGTTCATCACCTACATGAAGGAGCACGGCGGCAGCGGCATGATCGCCGGAAATGACAGCGACCTCTCCACTATAGACATGCTTTTTGAAGGTGTGAAAAAAGATACCGTCGAGCTTGGAACCTCCCTTCTCCTCGAGATGCAGAAGCGCTACAGCGGGAAGGAGATGTCGCTCTTCCTTTTCCATTCAAGCTTCTGGTTTGGCGTCACAGGGTCAAACGAACAGGCCCTTACCTACCTTGTTTCCGATGACCTGAAGATCTTTGAGGAATTCGGAAGGTGGTTTGCTTCCCTTTCCATAGAGCTTGTCATCACGGAGGACGTAAAGGAAAGAGAAAAGACATCTGCGAAGGTCCGCTATATCGGATACATAGAGCTTTCGGGTGGAAGAAAAGAAAGACTTTATGAGGTGCTTGACGCAGCGGAGGCAAATGAAAGACTCACGAAGCTTTCCTTCGCTGAGAGGTTTGAGGATACTATCGAGCTTTTCTATTCGAGGAATTATTATCTTGCAAGATCTGAATTTTCAAAGATACTGAAGCAGAACCCTGATGACGAGCTCTGCAGATGGTACCTCTTTGAATGTGAGAAGTATCTGAATTCCGGTGTCAGACCGGATGAGCATGCGGGCGCGCTTCACACGAGCTGAGCCGTGGAAAAAAGCAGGAAGACTGATAGATGAATCTTTTTTCAATATTCTTTACAGCCCTAAAGTCCAGATTCAGTCCGATCGTTTCAAAGATCAGGCTGTTCTTTAACTGGAACTTCATAAAGACCCAGATCTTCACGAGGATCAGGAATTTCTTCATCATGCTCCTCGATGTCCGGCCGAAGCACAAGCGGGATTATTATTCCGTCGGGCGCTGGCTTGTCAGCAAGAGGCTGGTCTTTTTGATAGTCATAGTCATAGGCATTTTGTCCCTCTGGTATGTGGTAGCGAATGTGAACTCCATGAAGAATGAGGGCGGCAAGGTAGCAAAGACCTATTATTACAGCAATCCGCTCCTTCGCTTTGCAAAAGGAAATGTAAGGATCAAGGCCAGGAGCGGCTACATAGCCTACGAAGGAAATGTTGACAAGGGCTTTGTCACGGGGAACGGGACTCTTTACAACAAGTCGGGAGGTCTCGTATACAAGGGGGCGTTCAACGAGAACAAATTCGAGGGGCAGGGTACTGATTACTACGAAAACGGCGTCATGAGGTATTCCGGAACCTTCGCCAACAACCTCTACAACGGCCAGGGGAAGTATTACCGTTCAGACGGCAGCCTTGAGTACTCGGGAGAGTTCGAGGAGGGAATGAAGAACGGAGCGGGCGAGCTTTATGATATTTCCAGCACAAAGGTCTATACCGGGAATTTCTCCTATGACTCGATAGTCTATTCGGATCTGCTCGGCATCACAACAGAGGAGGTTTCCGAGAAGTACAAGGGAAAGCGGTCTGTTTACACCGACAACAATTATTTTGCAGTGCTGATGCCTGACATCAATGCCATGTATATAGGCAATCCCGGAACTGACAGCCTTGAAGGAAAGATGACTACGAAGTCCATATATGTAATGAACGATCACTTTACCTTCGGAAAGCAGACGGCAGTCACCATAGAAGATCTTCGGAAGATCCTCGGTAACGAGGTATATCAGGGAAATTCCGAGGTGATCATGCCTGAAGCGGTCATTATAAATTATCTCAACGCAAACTCGAGAGGAACGGTGCTGAAGGGAAGCGTCAACATGAAAACGACGAAGACCCTTGATGATGTGACCACGGTGAATTCCGTTGACAAGAGCTATGAGGTCTATCTTTACAGCTTTGAAAAAGGCGGGCTTCGCTATGATTTTGTGACCTCCGACAAGGAAGGCGGCTTTGCCTTTTATTCGATAACCACCTCTTCTTCGGGGGGAGTTTCAAATGGATAGTTTCCGTTTTTGACAAAAAGGCTTTTTGCTTTATTATTTTACGGTTTGTCTTCAAAAGGATAGGGATAATTTGACAGGACTCCCTTAAGATGTGCAGTATGAAAAGAAAGAATAAGAAAAACTTCATACAAAAGCTTTTCATAGCCTTCTTTACGGGAACCCTCGTTTTTTCAGCTTTTGGGTCCTATGAAAGAGCCACAGCTTCGTCCCTTTCCTCACTTGCCGGGAGGCTGAACGGGAATGGCGGGACTGCGGTTCAGAAACCCGCGCGCTCGAGTATATCCCTTTCTGTCTGCATGGATCTGGCGGTAAATTTTGACAGCAAATATGAAGATGCGACCATGGAGGTCGAATCACTTGAAGAGCAGAAGACGAGCGCTTTGAAGGCGATAGAGCTTCGAAAAAAGAGCCTGTCTACATTCAGATGGACTCCGCTCCTTTCCTTTCATTTCCCGGAGGATCCGAGTTTTTCGGAGGCCTATGAATTTGCTTACAAGCCGGTCAAACTCACAAATGATATCCTTCTCGCAAAAAGGAAGGTTTCGGACAGGATAGTAGCCCTGAACAAGGAGATCACGGATCTCTACGTTGAAATCTATTCACTTCAGCAAAAGCTTTCCTTCCAGAACGACTCTCTTTCGGCTTTGAACACCGGGATAGCGAGAAACAAAGCGCGTGTCCTTACCGGCCAGGGAAAGCAGGCCGATGTGGACAAGCTTGAAAAAAGGAAGGAGACACTCACCGAATCCATAGCCTCAAATGAGAGGACCAGGCTAAACGACCTCATGAAGCTTTCCGACAAGATAGGGATGGATATCACGACTGACTTTGAGTTCGAAGAGCCCTTCGTGCAGAGCGAGATGACAAGGGATGACCTTGAAAAGGTGATACAGTTTACACTTGATCTTGACACGACTTATTATGAAGCCTGCCTGAATGAGTCAAGCCAGAGAGCTTCCCTCCTCACAAACTGGGATCTCGTAAGAGGACACTACAAGGCTTCTGATTACAATATTATCGCAAAATATGTAAATGCTGCACTCGCAGGGCAGGCAGTTCCGAAGAAGGCCTTCAAGGCTGATCACGCCGCATTCCTGAAAGCGATCGACCGCTACTGGCAGGGGAAAAAGAGGATATTCCTCTTCATCAAGATCCCGAGGCTCTGGTTCAAAGGGGATGAGGATGGTGTCCGCTATATAGAGGACGATCCCAATGTCATGTATCAGGGAGTCCTTGATTACAGGGAGGCTGTAGTTGAGAAGGAGGCGGCGGCGAAAGAGGTTGAAACTGCCGTCAGGGACCGGTATGAATCCTTTATCACCACAAAGAACGCCTATAATGCCGCAAAGAAGCTTGTGGATGAGGAAAAGGTGGAGCTCGACAAGGCGGCGATACTCAATGCCACCGGTCAGGTTTCGGAAGCGGATGACGCGGCGATGACCTTTGACGAATATCAGGACAAGCAGAAGCAGTATGAAGAGGATCAGAATGCCCTTCTTGATGCGCTGAAGACCTACACTGATACAATGAATGAGTTCAACCGTACAGCCTGCGGAGGCGTATATCCTTATCTCATAGGAAAGAGCGTGAGATTGAGCGCTTCGGGTACGGGATTGTCCTATTCGGAGGACTCGGACAAGGCGATGTATTATTTCAATCCGATCATCCAGTCCCAGGAGTTTGAGGTTTCCGTATTCATTCCGGAGAACTTTCCGATAGAGCTTTCCACATATGAGCTCTGGGTGGATACCACAAAGATCGGTGAGACTACCGATATAGACAAGTCTATAAGGCATCTTTCACTTGTTACCGGAAACTATCAAAAGGTGCTGCTCCGCTTTTTCGACGGTAACGGGAATTTCGTAGATGACTGTGAGATCAATCCCTCGGTAGCAAAGGGGCCTCTCGATATCGTGACAGAGAGGAAGGCCGGCGAGGATGAGGTGAAGATCGGGACATATACTTCGGAGACCAACAATGATACCGGGATCACCACGATCACACTCACTCTTGATGACGGGCGGGATGAAAAGAAGTACAGGATACTGACTGAGGACGGAGCGTTTGTTTCCTCCGATGAAAAGCTTGAGATCTCAAAGCCCTTCAAGTATCTCTCCCTTATCACAAAAGACTTCCGGAGGCTCAAGATAGAATTTTTTGACGAGAATGACAACCTTCTTTCAGAGGGGCGTTTTGATGACTCAGCCTTAGAGAAAAAGATAATGAAGGTAAATAAACAATGACAAAGTCCGAAACGAAAAAGAAAAGAAGGTTTTTGAAGCCGATAGTCGCGATATCGCTCGCTGCCGCTGTCGTTGTCGGTGCTCTTTGTCTTTTTGCGGGCCGCTCCTACGGAGCCTTCAACGCAGAAAAAGCAGTATTGTTCTCGGTATACAAGTCGCGGAACACTATTGAAAACGGAACCCTCTTCATAGGCACATGGCTCATACACAAGGACGCTCTTACGGATGATTATTATGAACAGGCTAAGAGCTCGGCCGTGGATTCCGGGCAGGAAGTGAAGTATTACAAATCAGAGCTTGCAAACGGGTCATGGTTTGATATATCCGCCGCCGAATCCCTTTCTGATATTTCCGGCTCCGCAACTCCTGTGGAGGAGTCCGTGCTCGATCCTTTGTATGTGGAATTTGTCGTAGGAAAGGACGGCCAGGTTCAGGATGCCAACGGGGCTGAGGTAAATCCCTTCAACAATCCCAATCCCTATGACCTTCGCAGGCTTGAGGAGCTTCGCCCGATATGGTTCCAGTATGCCCTCGAGGAATCGACCGAGAAGAATGTCACCGAGTCATCATATCTCGCTGATCACAATTCCGAAGCAAAGGGCAGGGTGGAAGCGGACAAATATATATTCAACAGGGTCAATTCCTTCTGGGGCTCAAATGTCAGGACGGATGAGACAAACAGGATCGATGCCGCGATCAATGCGCTTTATCAGCTCACGCTTGATCTGAAGGCTGACGGAAGGGAAGATGATGCGGCTACAGTTTCAAAGCTCTGTGAGAAGCTTGACCACAGACGCCGCGCCATAGTATTTGAGCTTCTTTCCGTTCAGGACGACAATCTTTTAAACAACCTTTACGAAGGAGCTTCAGGTGCCTTTCTTTCACCAAATGCACCTCCTTCAGCCGAAGGAGAACAGGCGGAGAAGCCTGATGATGAAGCCTTCGTGCCGGACGAGGCTATGCTCAAGGCCATACAGGATGCGATGGGGAACTGCAACGACGCCTACGGCAAGCATTCGGGAAGCGAGCTTACGGATTCAGAGACGATACTTGGGCATCTTGAGTATCAGTATTCCCAGGGGATCATCGATAATGCCGGTACACCCGCAGTCAATGATTATGTAAACCGTCTTTCGTATATATACGCTATAGAGGACTCGCAGATCAAGAACAAGGACGGTGAGCTTTTAGAGCTTGATACAAACCTTATTCCTCCTGCGGAAAGCTCATACAGGACGGAGGTTCTTTCAGGAGTACCTGAGTCCTACACGCAGGCTGTTGAATCCCAGGGGACTTCGTCAGCGCGCGCTTCTGCCATTCTTGATGAACAGGAAAAGAAAGCGGAATCTATGAGAGCGCAGCTTCAGTTCTTCATCAAGGAAAAGACAGACAGACAGACGCCTGCTGACGGACTGAAATTTACAAATGAAAGGATCACCTGGACCAATGATCTGATAAGCGGTGTGGCGGATGACGCCTTCCGTTCAAGGGCGGTGAATTCGCTGAATGCCCACCTGAAGTGGCTGCGTGATCTTGCCGAGGCAATAAAGAACGGCGACGACTCATTAAAGTCGGATCTCGATGCCCTCGTTGAGGAAAAAAACGATCTTTTGAAGGAAAAGCTCTCATGTCTTGACAACAATGACCTCGCAGGCGCGGCAAGGATAGACAGTATGCTTTCAGTCGTGGACGACAAGATCAAGGACGAGCAGAAAAGAATCTCAGCCGCAGGAGGCGCCGGTGGTGCGGGTGGCGCAGGAGGAAATGATGCGAAGAGCGTCGCGGACAAGTTGCTTTCAGATGCTCTCGGGTCTATAGGTGAAGAAGGTGCGGATTCCGATTCCCTGAAGAATATCATGAGCGCCCTTGGAGGAATAGGCGCTGAAGACCAGCTGAACGACCTGAAGAAAGCGCTTTCCGATGCGGGAGCAAATGCCGGGACGATGAATGCGCTTGACAATGCGCTTTCCGACGCGAAGGACTCGAACCTCATGAAGGCTGCCACAGGAGGGAGCGGCTATGATATAGCCGGAATGTCCGATGAAGACCTTTTGAAGCTTCTTATGAGCCTTTTCGGAAAGAGCTCATGGAATGAGCTTTCTGATGCGGAAAAAGCCATCCTTGCGGCCGTGCTCTCAAAGCTCGGGGATAACGGCTATCAGAATTGCGCAAGGCTTGCCGGTGTGATCGGTTCAACCCTTTACAACGAGGAGCACAACAAGTACATATACCTGAAATACAAAGGGCAGTCAGGAGGTGTCAGTCAGGATCCGGATTCTACCGGCGCTACCAAATGGGTTTCCCTGAAGGCGGTCGGGGACATCACGGATTACAGATATGTATACAATGATACAAAGCAGCAGTCGATCCTTACAGGACCCGGAAATGTTTATAATCTCTATGTCGGGGATGAGTTCATGTATACCGGGCAGAATGAGAATTCAAAAACCATAACGCTTCTGAAACCGCCTGTACTGCAGAGCGGCATCATGTATGCGGATCTGAATACTTCGGTTTCCTACTTTGAGGTGAACTGTTATTATCTTGGTGCTTCGGATTACGCAGCAGCGATCCCGGCATCGCTTGAGCCCAGAGTGACTGAAATGTTCAATACTTTAACAGGTAAATCTTAAGTCCTTTTCTAAGAGAAGCATGAGGAGCAAAACAGATAATGGCTGATTATCCCATAATTGCAGACGTCAGCGCCTATATAGTCAGGGTGCTG
Organism: uncultured Lachnospiraceae bacterium; assembly: GCA_902772635.1. Classification (GTDB taxonomy): domain Bacteria; phylum Bacillota; class Clostridia; order Lachnospirales; family Lachnospiraceae; genus RUG306. The sequence continues at coordinate 25,981 of CACYBK010000123.1, forward strand.
AGGGAGAGGATGTGTCCTGAGCCCATCCCCTCACCGAACAACATAGAGATCTCGTCGCCTGCGTCCCAGGACGTGGACTACATAGTGGGGCTTTACCTTTATGATATCAAAGAGGTAGCGGGGGTTTCCTATCCCCCGACGATCAGAAAGGGAAGAGCCCAGCTTACAAAGCCTCCGAAGCCTTTTGAGCTTTATTATATGGTTTTCATCAACGGAGGAGGCCAGATGGGCCTCAAAGCACCCGATGTTCAGAAGATCATCGGAAAAGCAGCACAGATCGTAAACGACAACAATTCCGTACTGCCGAATCAGCTCCAGAGCTGGCTCGACACCCAGGAGCCTCCAATAGTACTGTCGCAAGCGAAGATAAGTCTGGAGGAGAAGGTCAGGGTATGGCAGGCTATAAACAAGCCCTACCAGATAAGCCTTTTTTACAAGGCAGCCCCTGTCTTTCTGTCGAGCGAGATCACGATCGATACGCCCCGTGTCACAGAAGCAGAGATCAATCTGCACGTCGCGGGAGAACAAAGAGAGGAGGGTATGTAAAAATTGTGTGCTGTCATTCGAGCAAAACTTGATCTTGTTGTATATCTTATCGATACGACGACGGGAAGGATTGTCGGCACACGGGACGTTGAGTTTTTCAGTGGCTTGCAAAGATTGAGACCGGAAAGCCGTGGAGAGGGCATATATGTCTTCCTGAACACGGGCAGGGAGGATCATCCTATGCGAATCCGTGTGAAGGGCTATGATGACTATGATGTCGACATCCGCTATTCCGAGCTTGATCCGCGCGTTCCCGCGCACACGGCATTCCTGATGCCTTCAGAGAATGTTCGGGTCGGCGGGCAGGTCATAAGTTTCTCCGGTACCGTTTCAGGCCTTAGGTCACTTGAGGGCATACGCCTCGATAGGGAAGCGAGACACACCTTTTCTTCCTACAAAGAGAGGGACCTCACGGTGGCGCTTTTATCCGAGGAGAAGTCAGTGCCGTTGTTTTCAAACATCTGGTACGGCTTCGTGAATTCGAACAAGGATAGCTACGAAAAGGTAGAGATTCAATCGGCAGTCTCGGAGAACAAGGTCAAGATCGGTAGTCCGCTTCAAACGGAGATCGAAAAGGGAGCAGGTCTGTACCGTATTATTTTCGGGAAAGTGACCGGGAAGGGGAAATATGTTTTCCGGGTACGGGACGATACTTCGGGCGAAATGCCGGTATTGTTCAGATATGAAAAAGAAGGATCAGAACCTGCATTCAAGCTTATCGCTCTTCGAAACTCAAAGAAAAAGTTGGATCTGGCCTGAAAGGCCAGGGCTTACAAGAGAGGAAGGTAAAAATTGCCACAGATGATCAATTCGGCGGGAACTTCATCTTGCCCCTTCGGCTCGGCTCCCGCACCGATCAAGATTACGAATTCCTCAAAGGTAGTTGCTTCAGGGTCGATGACCGCGACTATCGCGGACGCGGCTCCGATGACAAACATAGGCCCATTCGGGCTCTGCAGTTCCTTGATGAACCCCGCTACGGCGTCAGCTACGGCGGCGGCTCTCGGAGTCCTTACTCCGATGCCATGCACCCCGGTTCCAGCGGGACCGTGGACCAGCAATGCGCCGAAGGTCATCATAGAAGGAAAACCGTGCCTTTGCACGGGAGCGGTAATGCAGTGTGCCTATGGCGGGACGATACAGATAGTAAGCCCCGGTCAGGCCAAGGATATGGTTTAATCATTAACAGGACGAAAGGAAGAAAATTATGCCAGAGTATTTTACACCGGGAGTATATGTAGAAGAATACGATAATTCTCCCAGATCTATTGAAGGCGTTGGAACAAGCACAGCCGGCTTCGTAGGAATGGCTGAAAAGGGACCGGTAGTCGGCGCTCCCAGGCTTGTGACATCATTTAAGAGCTTCAGACAGCAGTTCGGAGGCTTTTTGTCAGAATTCACCTACGGCCCCTACAGGCATCTGGCTGCATCTGTAGAGCAGTTCTTTGTAAACGGAGGCACAAGGTGCTTCGTAATGAGAGTTGCTCCGAAGGATGCCGAGTGCGCTGAGAAGGAAATGGGCCTTGTTACTTTCAAGGCAAAGAACCCCGGAAAGTGGGGCAACAAGATCCAGATCACATTGACAAAGGTATCAAAGCAGAAGCTTCAGCTCATCGGAAAGTCAGATGTAGGCTTCATCGCAAAGAAGACAGAGGGCTTCCGCGAGGGCGACGTCGTCGAATTTGACGGGAAGTATTACGGGATCGAGACCATCATCGACAACACCATCGTTTTTGATGAAGCTGTTCCTGATTCAGCCATCGACACAAACGCTATCCCGAAGAAGGTTCTTTACGAAGTAAAGTTCAATCTCGGCGTACGCGTAGGTGATGAGGCTGAGAATTATGAAGGCCTTTCACTCAACAACAAGGCACCGGAGTTCATTGGAACAAAGGTTGCGGGCTCAGACATCATCGAAGTTGAGGTAGCTGAAGATGACAAGGCGCAGAGCCCGATCGAGGCTATCCTCGGTGAGGATACCGACGGCGGTTCCTTCCTTCTTGAGGGCGGTTCCGACGGAAACATCTCAAAGATAAACGCCGGTACCTTCCTTGGCGAGGACGCAGCGCCCGGACAGAGGACAGGCCTTGCCTCATTCGTTGAAAACACCATGGTCTCAATGCTGGCGATCCCCGGCGTTACGATCCCCGATGTGGTCGTTGGTCTTGTAAATCAGTGCGAGAACCTGAAGGATCGCTTCGCGATCATCGATATGCCTGAAGATGCTGTAAAGACAGAGGATCTGATCAAGTATCGCGGCATGATCGATTCGACCTATGCAGCTATGTATCATCCCTGGATCCAGGTATTTGACCGCGCAAGCTCAAAGCCCGGATTCATACCTCCTTCAGGTGCAGTAGCAGGCGTATATTCGCGTACGGACATCGGCCGCGGCGTTCACAAGGCTCCCGCGAACGAGACCGTATTCTGCACCGGTCTCAAGACCAATTATACAAAGGACGAGCAGGATATCCTGAATCCCGAGGGGATCAACCTTATCAGGGCTCTCCCCGGACAGGGCATCAGGGTATGGGGCGCGCGTACCGCTTCCAACAACTCGACCTTCAAGTACGTAAACGTGAGAAGACTCTTCATCTTCGTCGAAGAGTCGATCAAGGCAAATACCAACTGGGTTGTATTCGAGCCCAACGATGCTACACTGTGGCAGAGAGTGAACCTTACAATCTCCTCCTTCCTTGAAGGTCTTTGGAGGAACGGAATGCTCTCCGGAGCGTCACCGTCCGAAGGCTACTTCGTAGAGATCGGACCGTCTACGATGACGAGAGACGATATCATGAACGGAAGGCTTATCTGCAATGTCGGAATAGCTCCTTCAAGGCCCGCTGAATTTGTCATCTTCCGCGTGACCCAGCATACCGCTGAGGCGGCCGGTGGCGGCGAGGAAGCTTGAGCAAAGTGAAAAGACGTGAAATGGAGATAGTTTATAATCTGGCACAGAAAGGAAGAAAATAAATGGCTACAGCAAGTACTTATGATAACGGGGCAGGTTCAGCTTACCCGTTGACAAAAATGAACTTCCTCGTCGTTGTGGATGAGATAAGCGGCACAGCGGCGTTTTCGGAAGTAACAGGAATTGACGCATCTATCGATGTTATCGAATTCCGTCAGGGAAATTCAGGCTCCCTTGCTCCGGTGAAGATCCCCGGCCTCGTAAAGCACGGAAACATCACACTGAAGATGGGCTACATCCTCGACTCCGCTTTCAAGACGTGGGTCCAGGAGTGCGTATCCGAGATCAGAGGTGAGATGCCGAGGCATCAGGTCACGATCGAGCTTATCGACACCAATGCAGGCGCTCCCAAGTCTCTCGTTGATTCCGTTCAGGGAACGCGTACATGGATCCTCTCAAATGCCTGGGTGGCAAAGTATTCAGGACCGGATCTTGACGCGAAGACCTCGGATGTCGCGATCGAGACAGTAGAGCTTGCTTATGAGGAGCTTGTAATACCTAACTGATCAAACAAAAATAATGATGAGTTTTCACAGGGGTGCAGGGCCTTTCGGCCCCGCACCTTTGCGAGCACTCACAGCTTCGCTCGTTCTTCGCTTAGAACTCGTTCCGAAGTGTAGTGCGGCAACTCTTTTGTAGGTTCAGGCGTCACTCGTATGCGCTTCGAACTCGCTCCGAATCAATGAAAGGCAGGTAATATGGAAACACTTTATGATTTCACTCTCCCTAAGGGGTATATGGACTCGAATGGTGAGCTTCACAGAAGGGGACAGATGCGTCTTGCCACGGCAGGCGATGAGATCAGCGCCACGAGGGACCCGAGAGTCCTTTCAAACCCTTCGTACCTTACCATAGTGATCCTTTCAAAGGTGATCACTGAGATCGAAGGTGTTCCCGCGGTCACGGCGACATTGATCGAAAAGCTGTTTACCGCAGACCTTGCCTTCCTTCAGGATATGTACCAGAAGATCAATGACATCGAGCCTCCCGTGATGGAGGTCACCTGCCCCGAGTGCGGAAGGATATTTGAGGTTCCGCTAAATTTTACCGAAGGGGCTTAAAGCTTTATCCAAATGATGAGCTCTTCCGCGAGATGTCCTTTATCTCTTATTATTTTCACTGGAGCGAGGACGAGGTGCTTTCGATGGAGCATGCGACCCGCAGGAGATGGTGCAAAGAGATATCAGAGATAAACAAGAGCTTAAGTCCCGCAAAATCAAAGGGCTCTGAAAAGAGCATTACAGAAATGTATCAGACAAAGGATGCCTACAAGCATATGTGATACGGAGATAATAAATGGCAGCTGACAATATCCTCGTAAAAAATCTGGGCCTTCATCCCACCCCGAGCTTCAATTTCATGCTGCGCGTCGAGGCGCTCTTTGACCTTCCCTGCAAGGCGGTCAGGGCCTTCACCAAGGCGAATGAATTTGAATATATCCAGGAAGGCGGGCTGAATGACTATGTCCATATGAGAAGGAAGCCCATAACACAGCCCTTCACCTTTGAGGTGGACCGCTATGTGGGTGTTGATTACTTTGATCCGCTCCCTCTCGGGTCTGAGCCCATCCTTCCCGTCTGCCTCCTCGTCTTCGGCGGCGCGGCCTACAGGGAAAACGGCACGACCACCTTCCTTCGCATGTACACGTTCACCGCCTGCAAGGTAATGGAAAAGACCTACGGAGAACTGAATGCGGAACAGAGCGGGCTTTATGTTGAGACCACGAAGCTCTCCTACCATGAATGTATTATCGTCACGAATCCTTCGATCTACGATCTCGGCGGCAAACAGTCCATATACAAAGAGGATCTCGAGCTTGACACGAAGACGAACATCTACAAGGCAAACACAAAGCCCAAGTATGCGCGCACCGTTCCGGACGGTACTGCCGGAAAAACGATCAACAAGAAGGCGGATGGTAGCAATGACGCTGCCGGTGACAATCTGAACCGCGGCCGTTATAATCCTGAGAAGAACATATATTTCGCAGTCACTCCGCCCGAGAGCATCATCGGCCATACCGGCGGTCCCGTTTATGATGACAAGGGCAACAAGATCACGCAGACAGCCGATGACAACATGCACCGCGGCAGGTATGATGCGGCAAATGGCGGGAAATATGACCGCACGACATTTACAAAGAATATCATGGGGGCCGGAAAGTTCGCACTTACTCCGCCGAACGACAAAGACAGGGCCGAGAGGCATATATATTCTCCGGAGGATGATACACATTACGCTAACAGGGTTTCCGACAGGATAGGAACGGCCCCCACCGGCGAAGGCATGAACAGGGGCCGGTATACCGATGACAAACGATATGCACTCCAGCCGGCAGCGCCTGAAAAAGCCAATACCGACCTGAACCGCGGAAGATATGATGCCGCAGAGGGCGGGACCTTCACAAAAGAAGGCTTTACAAGGGAGATCATGAAAACTCCGAAGTACGCCTCCATCCCCGCGAACAATGCGGAGCGGGCAGAGCGAAGGATCTACACCGAGGGTGAGTCCTCCTCAATGAGCCACATCGACGCAGCGTCTTATCTCAACAGAAAATGATAATGAGAGGCTTTAAATGCTTACGATAAAAGGGCCGATAGAACTGAAGACGAACCGCCCCTTTGTCGGGCACTGTGAGGGCTTTGCCGAAAGGATAGAGGCAAATTACTCTGTAATGGGGACAAAGATAGAGGCAGAGGACCTTCTCCACATGGTGACCTCGCCTCCGGAGATCTTTATAGAAGAGGGCGGCGACATCAATGTGCAAAACTCAAACGCCGTATTTGAAGGCCAGTCCCAGAAGATCGACATCGTGAACAACCTGATGAACCGGATAGTAGTGGACGCTGACTACGGCCTCACCTATCAGGACCGGGTATTCATAGAAAACGTCCTTTCAAAGCTCGGCGTGACCGACGTGAAAAGCTTCATGAAGAGGGTCTCAAATATTGAATATGACACGATAGAGACCGCAAAGCTTACGAATGATTATTTTTCCGAGCTTGCCCAAAACATTGACCGTATCGAAAACATAGCCCTGTCTTCGGAAGAGGGAAGGGAATCCGCGGAGATCACACGCAAGGAGCGGGAAAAGGCCTTTTATACGAGTATAATGGATCGCCTGAAGACCGCGGCCATATACCAGATAGTCAGGAATTTCGGCGACACGACGCAGAACAATACCATATCGGAAAGCCTTGTAAGAAACAGCGAGCAGAATTTCCTTACAAAAAAGGTGCTTTTGAACTCGCTCCGGGAGGATCTTTCGGGAGAGCGGCTCCCGCTTACTTTCAGGAGCGAGGAGTATATAGAGGAGGTTCGGGAAGCCAAAGAGGAGCTCACCGACATCTCGGTCACGCGCTCACTCTCCGCAAGCGTCCTCATGGAGATGGTGAAGAACCTCTACCATGCCCTCTTTGACAAGAGCGAGTACAGGGAAGGGCGGGTATTTGACTTCTCAAGGAATTTCTACCGGATGGGAGACAACATCCTTTCGCGTATCTCCTCTCGCTCCGAGGGCAGCAGGTTCTATGATTACCGTGACTTCATAGAAAGCGCCGGCGATGAATTTGAGAGCGCGCTTACGATCTTTTCAAACACTGAGGAAAATAATGAAGAGCGGGAGGAATACCTTTTTTCGCTTCGAAAGACCATAGAAAACCTTTCCGGCGGGAATCAGGATATCGAAAACGAGAATTTTGTCCTGAACCAAAGGATAGAAAATACAAAAGAGTCGGTCGAGACCACGCTCCTTGCCGCTGAAGAAGGTGAGAGGGAGGCAGAGACAGTTGAGAAGGAGATCGAGCGTGAGACCATAGACACAAAGACCCTTGAGCGCGAGCTATATGAGATCAACGAGAGAAACCTGAAGGCCCGTGACCGCTATACCGAGATCTTTTCAGAGCTTAAGAGAAGGGCAAAGAGAGATTCCGCCGACGGGCGCACCTTAACGAAGAAAGAGGCATTGAGGGCGCTGATGGACAGGAATTACCGCCCCGAGACCGATATGGAAAGCTCGCCTGTTCCCCTTGAGCGTGACCTGATGGTCGAAGCCGTAAGGGATACCCTGATGGAGTTTCCCGAAGGCGACATCAATGTATACGAGCTCATGCAGCGGCACAACCAAAGATTTGATGCTCCATCGGAAGCCGTCCGCCAGGCAGACGCGATACAGTCCCTGCTTTCCGACATCAGGCGTGTTGAGACTGTTTATCGCGAAGAGCCCGATATCGAAAAGGAAGCAGCATCGGCCGGCGAAGAGGCTGCAAGAAGGATAATGGAGGAGGCTGCCGGGGGACTTTCGAAAAGTAATGCAGTGAGGCGGGAGGTCGCCGGGGCTCCGAAAATAGATCTTGTCCACAAGGCAGAGAATACGCTTACCGAAGAAGAGATAAGGGAGTCCCTTGAAGAACTGAGGCGCTCCGTAAAGAGCGAAAAAATAGTTGAGGAAACCGGGAACATCAGCATTATCTCAAATGAGAAAAAGGCTGAGAAGAGGATAGAGGAAGTTGGCGCGGATTTCATGAAGCCCAGGATTCGGACGGACGCCGAGATAGAAGCCATGATCAGCCGTGGCGTAAAGAGCCAGATGTCAAAGATCTCCGAGCAGGTGATGGGAAAGCTTGCAAAGAAGCTTCAGAGTGACAGATCAAGGAGAGGATTGTAAAAAATGAGCGTAACAGCAATGGCGCAGTCAGCGCTTGGAATGATACCCAAAGCCATTCTCTGTGCACCGAGTGCGGAATATATGGAGCTTTACGCGAACGCGGCGATGATACCCTCAGTCGGCGGGAAATCCGCAACGGACGCCATGGACGCCCTGATGCTGAAGAACGCCGACCTTGTCCAGAAGCAGATGTATGTGGCTGCAAAGGGCGGGAGAGCCGCGGAGAAGATCATGATGGAGACCATCCAGGCCAACAATTATTGTGCCCTTGAGGTGCAGTACAATCCCTCGTCGATCTACTTTACATCGCAGGAGGGTTATTCCTACGAGGTTTCTGACGGAGGCCTCGGAGGACAGGCGCGGCAGGTAAGTACCACAAAGGCTCCGTCGTCCGTTACGATGAGCTGCGAGCTCATATTTGACGCGATGAACAAGGATGACGCCTTTGGCATTACCGATCAGGGAATAACTCCGGATCACCTTTTGTCCGCCGGCATGGATATTGCGGTACAGATGAGCGGCGGCTACTCGGTTTCAGAACAGGTGAATGCGATCATAGCCTGCCTCTTTTCATCGATGACGAGACAGGTCATATTCTACTGGGGCGGCATGAGCTTCAGAGGCGAGCTTACATCGGTTTCGGCAACCTATACAATGTTCAATAAGGACGGAAATCCCATAAGGGCAAATGTCCAGATAGAGATCTACCAGAAGAATGAAGACAATGTCTATGACCAGTCGCAGTACAAGCAGGCCTTTGAAGAGACCTTCAAGAGCCCGATGGCGGCCAAGGCGTCAGGCTTCCTGGGAAAGGTCAACAACACGCTTGCCAACAATATGACGAGTATCAGGAATGCATCGCTTTAAAGGACAGATAATAAATGGATTTAGTAAAGAATGCAGTAACGAATGTAGGAAAGAATGCAGGCAAGAAGGTCCTCCAGAATCTGGGCTTCGTTGAAAAGGCCGTTATTACGGTATATCTGAAGTCTCAAGCGCAGCAGCTCAGAAAGTCGGCGGATATCGTTTCATCCAAGGGAAGGATCGAAAATGCCGCCGTCATAATGGCAAATGCCATTGCCACGCAGGCTCTGCAGAACGTGGCCGAGGGTACCCAGAGCGCTGCTGATGCGACTGCGAAGATCACGAGTGCGCTGAATACCATAGGCGCGGAGAACATGCCGGAGATCCCGTCTCCCGCGACTCTCGCAAGAGGCAGCGCAAAGATCTTTACGGTGCAGTTCAACCCGGCTGAGCTTCGGGTCTCAGGCAGCGGCGGCGGTTTTGTACGCCAGCAGAATTATATCGAGGGGGCGGCCAGCTCCATTGACTACCAGGCGATGAAGACGAATGTCACGATGTCCTGCAAGCTCATATTTGATGAGTCTGATCCCATTGGAAGCTTTTCCCCGCTTTCCTGGCCGGGAGGGGCCTTCGGGGTCACGGAAATGAATCCCGTCGTTCTCGGAAAGGATTTCTACAAAGCGGCAAAGTCCGTAACAAACGGCACAAAGGTGCGCACCGAGGTCTCAGCCTTCCTTGCCGCGGTAAGGAATGAATACTGCCAGAGAGTCGGCTTTTCCTGGGGCGAGAACCACTATGAAGGTGACGTGAACAATGTCTCCGCGCAGTATACGATGTTCAATACCTCCGGTGAGCCTGTACGTGCCATCGTCAATTTTTCTATGCTTCTGATCAATCCAAACGACCCGGCTACACAGAATTCAGCGGCCCAGCTCCTTGGAAAGCCCTGGTTTGAAGCGTACAAAAAGATGTTTTCGGTCACCCAAAAGAGCCGTGTGTCAAGGCTTTCATCCCAGCAGAACAATCTTGGCAGCATATTGAATATTCCTATATAGGCGCATCATCATGATAGAATTTTCGCAGATAGTTGCAAAATACGGCTCGCTCACAAATCCTGCCGTAAAGATAGAGGTCAATGGCATAGGCGTCCAGATGTCAAAGGACAAGCTTCAGATAGCCTACCTTGATGTGGACCTTACCGCGGGTTATGAGGCATCGACCGCGGTCTACCGCATCACAAACTGCTACAACATGAATCTTGGCCAGTTCAAGTACGGGGCGCTGAAGCCTTTTATCATGCTGGGCTCGGCCGTCACCATAAGCCTTGGCTACAACGGCTCGGCAGGTCCCGTCTTCAAGGGCTATATATCAAAGGTCGAGTTCGCTTATGACTCGATGGATGAGACGACCATGCCTTATTGCGAAGTCACCTGCATGGATGTAAAGGGCATAATGATGTCAAACCGCTACCAGAAGCAGCTGTTGTCGAAGAACTACAGCGGCGCGGTTTCGGAGCTTTTCGCCCTTCCCCAGTATATGGCGCTGCAGGTGCCGCCGAAGGACATCATGTCCTCTATGAAGAATATAGTCCCGACTCCGGATGTCGCGACCTCCACGGTCCCCGTGAACCTGGACCGGACCATAGAGATGTATGACGAGAGCGACTACGAATTCGTGGTCAGGGCGGCAAAAAGGTTCAATTACGATTTCTTTGTGGTGGCAGGCGAGGTCAATTTCTTCCCGGCGAAGCTTGTATTCCTGCCCTTCATGAAGCTCACGCCGAAGGATTCCATGAGGTCGGTTTCCGTGACCTACGATATAGCCGGAATGGTGGGAGGAGTCGAAGTCAGGAACATGGATCCCGACAAGGGCATACCCATAGTCGGCAAGAAAAAGATGACGAACAAGCTTTCCGGCGGCCCCATTGTAAAGACCATCGTGAAGCCCCAGACCAAGGTGGTTGTCGACAACTCTATCAGGGATACGGTGGACGCCGCGGCAAGGGCGGATTTCATAGCCGATCAGGAGAGCTACAGGTTTGGAACGATAGAGGCTGAATTTGTAGGCATCCCGGATATCCCTCCTGCGGTATTTGTCCAGTTTGACGGCCTCGGCTCTACCGTCGACAACAGCTTTTATATCACAAGGGTGCGCCATATCATGGACAAGGCCGGTTACATTACCCGCGTGACGGGACGCGCGGCTTCCCTTTCACTCGGACTATAAGAAAGACAAAGCTATGGATCTTTATGACGTTATAGACGAAATATCCGCAAAACAGGTTCGTACCACGGAATCCGGCGACACAAAGGTCGAGGGACTTCTCGTCGGTACTGTCACGAAGAATTATGATATGCAGTTTCCGGGCAGAGTCTGTGTTTCGATACCTACGCGTGACGCGCCTTCAAATACGCTGCTCTGGGCCCGCGTCATATCCTTTTATTTCGGGAATAATTGGGGCGAATATTTTCTTCCCGAGGTCGGGGACGAGGTGGTGCTTGGCTTTGAGGGCGGGAATATCGAACGCCCCTATGTCATAGGCTCGATCCCTACGATGAAGTCCATGCTCGTGAAGCGCTCGGCCAACAAGGACAATACCATCAAGCAGATCATGACCCGCGCCGGCAACACCATAGAGATCACGGACACCGCAGCCCCCGCCGGAGGCGGTGCCCCGACTCCGCAGGACAAGATCAGGATCTATACTGCGAACAAGGAACGAGAGGTCTGCCTTGACAATGCTACGGGGCGGATCACCTTAAAGGACCAGAAGAACGAAAATTATGTTCAGATAGATACTACCAAGCAGGCCATCACTATCCGTGCCGCCCAGCAGATGAGGATAATAGTCGGGCAGAATATCACTATCACCGCAAGCGACATGAATGGCGCCGGCAGCGTGACCATAGCCTGCAAGAAGTTCACGGTGAACGCCCAGGGGAAGATCACCCTGAACTCCACCTCCGGAGTCGCCATCAAGCAGGGCAGCATCTCTATCGACGGACAGAATATCAGCATCAATTCCCAGGGCACACTCACCGCCAACGGCCAGGTGGTGAAGCTGGGATGACATATGTTTAAGAGCCTTAAGGAGATATAAGCATGGCAGACAATGATTTTCTTGGCATAGGAATGAAATTTCCGCCCGAGATAGATGAGGCGACGGGCAGGTTCAAGACCTCGTCCCTTGTGGATTCCGTCAGGGAGTCGCTTTATATCATACTGATGACGCAGCACAACGAGCGGCTTCTTCGCCCGGGCTTTGGCGCCGACCTTGAGGCCCACACCTTCATGGATGTGAACGCCACCCAGCTTTCGATGCTGCAGAGGGATCTTCTTGAGACCATAGGGATGCAGGAGCCGCGTATCACCGATGTTACGATCAATATGGACCAGGACATCAAAAACGGCGCCCTTATCATAGATCTTTCCTATGCGATCATAAGTGAAAACGTGAAGGACAATCTGGTATTCCCCTTCTATCTCAATGCCGAGAAGCCCGAGGAGATGCCTGAGGAATATGAGAGCGGCGAATACGAAACTGAAGGCCAGTTTGTTGACGAGGAAAGCTGATGAGCCTTAAAAACGAAAAAAAGAACATATCGTCCTTCGGGGTGGACCGCCGTACAAGGGACGACATCCTTGATGAGATAGAAAAGAAAGCGAAAAGCTATACTCCCGAGTGGGCATTTTCAAAGGACGATCCTGACATCGGAGGAGTTATCGCGCAGATATTTGCCGATCAGTCGGAGAGGACGATCTCTGTCATAAACCGTGTTTGTGACCGCTATCGCCTTGCTTTCGTGAACCTCCTCGATATCACGAGAAATTCCGTCACGCCCGCGCACAGCATAGTGACGATGAACATGATAGCCGATACCGTGCCGGGAGTGGATCTTGCCGCGGGAACGAGGCTTCTTGTAGCGGAGGCGCCAATAGGCGAGGACGGTACGACGGACATAGCGCCTGTATTTGAGACAGACAAAAGCTTTCATGTGACGGGAGCTTCGATCACAGAGCTTTTCATGACGGATGAAAAAACAGGGGATGTGATCCCGCTGAAGGGAGACTTCAGGGAACAGGAGCTGATACTTGAGGATCCCAATGAAGAGGATCTTGAGTTTTTCGAGGAGGTGTTTCTTCCGGCGGAAAACCCTGCGGGAAATGACTTTGAGCCCTTCATCCTTTTCGGGAAGAGAAAGGGCATAGGAAAGAACGCGATCGTTCTCTATCATGACAGCGCCTTCGACACGATGGGAGCTGAGATAAGGCTTTATATCGAGGGAAACGATGCCTTCCTTCGGGATCTCTCCGACAGAAGCAAATATGCACTTTCCTACAAGGCGGAGGAAGGGATCAGGGAGATCGATTCCGTAAGCCTTTCACAGAATGAAGATTACATATCACTGATCACGAAGGAGCCCTTTGAACCGGTGAATGTCGATGGGATGGAGTACGGCGCCCTTGTGGTAGAGGCTGTCGATCCCGTTGTCGAAGAGGTTTCCGTTTCGACGATAGGGATATCCTCGGAGGGCGAGCCCATCCTTCCTGTTGCGGTGACTGACGGAAATTCGGATCTCGATCCCGACAACTTCCTTCCCTTTACCGACACGCTTTCACTCTATGCTGACTGCAGCATCTCCTGCGACAGATATTTCCGCATGGCCGGTGCGCGAGCTACGGTGGAGTTTTCCGTTACCTTTCTTGAGAATATCTTTGACCTCACTGTCCAGCAGGCGGAATCGGCATTAAAGATAATAAAGAGAAAGCCCCGCGCCGAGATCACTCCCGCCTACGCCGATGTCTTCATCCAGGAGATAGCGGTTGAGTACTTCAACGGCATAGGCTACAGGAAGCTTGATATAGATACGGAGCTTTCGACCTCACTCGAAAAGGCTACCGCGGGGAAGCTCCGGTTTTCCTTTATCATCCCCGATGATTGGGAGCCTGTTGATTCCGCCGGAATAGAGGGCAGGGCCATAAGGTTCCGTATACTGAAGGCCGACAACTGCTATATGAGGCCGGCAGTCCACCATTATCCGAGGTTTTCGGAAATGAGGATATCCTATTCCTATGACGGAAAGTATGTCGCACCGAAGAAGATAGTCAGGATATCCGGCACAAAGCGAAGTGATATCACGCGCGACATGAACAACAACGACAATGTTCCTGTATTTAAGCGCTCGGCTTATTACGGGGACTGCCTTTATATAGGACTTTCGAAACGCCCTGAAACAGGGCCTGTGAGCCTCTTTGTGGATCTGGAGGATCGGATGAGCCATCTTCCGGTTCCTATTACCTTTGAATATTCATCAGCAAAGGGCTTCAAGCAGATCAAGGTAATGGATTATACGGAAAGCCTGAGCCGCGCCGGGATCATTATGTTTGACCCGCCCTCTGATTTTTCTTCGGTAAAGCTCGAGGAAAAGGAGAGGTACTGGCTTCGGATCTCGAGGGATCTGAAGAAAGATGTGCTGAACGGCAGGAGCGATGTCTTTCTCCCGATCATCAGAAATATGAGGATGAACGGGATGACGGTCACGAACCTTGAAGAGAATGCCGAGGATGATTTCTACATCGACGAGGTGAAGCCTGACATGACCTTCACGGTGAACTATGACGGGCTTGTGAGGATTGACCTCTGGGTCAATGAATTCAGGCATATCACAAAGGAGGACATGGAAAAGCTTCAGGAGGAGGACGAGACAAAGGTCCGTATCGAGAGGGATGCCCTCGGGAACATCACGGCTTTCTATGTCCTCTGGAACGAGTGCGAGGACTTTGATACCGCGGAGGGCAGAAGGGTCTACCGCCTTGACAGGGTAAATAAGCTTCTGATATTCGGAAACGGTCTTTCCTGTGATATTCCAAGGGTTGTTGACGATATAGCCTTTCGCGTAAAGACCTATACCTCGATGGGTGATATAGGAAATGTCGCGGCGCATACCATTACCGAGACGGACGGGCCCGCCATGTATCTTGATGAGATAGACAATCCGGTCCGCGCCTTCGGAGGCGAGAAGATAGAATCCATGGACAGGGCGCTCCTTCGCGGCTCCGGTCTTATCAGCTCAAGAAGGAAGCTGATCTCCCGTGAGGATTATCTTGGCTTCATCCGCGCCTTTTCGGAGAACATAGACAAATGCGCCTGTGTCACCGGAAAATGCATAGACGGAAACGGCACGGATGATGATATATCCTTTGTCTTTCTGATGAAGGATTTCTCCGATGGCTCGCTTTCCTTCCACATGGTCTCGGAGCGTATCAGAAGGGCGATGGAAAAGCGCTGCGAGCTTACGATCGACCCCATGAACATCCACTTCGTGGAGCCGATCTATGTGGACATCTCGGTGAATGTCTGGATGAAGGTGGGCTCGCTTGAAGACAGCTTCTCCCTGATGAACAGGGTGAGAGAGGGGCTTGATGAGTATCTGAACCCCGTTTCGGTTTCAGGCGCTGCCGGCTCTGAGATGAGAGGCTGGAATATCGGAGTGCTTCCGCAGAAGTCGCAGATCATGATGAAGCTTGTTGCATTAAAGGATAATGCAAAGATATCAAAGATGACAGTGACAGCTTCATACAAGGACAGCACCGGCTTTCACGAGACAGACCTTACAGAGCTTGAGCCCTCGCCCTATTTTGTCGCAAAGCCCGGCGAGCACAAGATTTATGTAGATTACGAAACGTAGCCCGCCCCACTATTATAAAGGAGTCATACATTGCTTGAGATCAGATCCGAAACGTAGCCCTAGGTTTGAGCAAGCCTATGGCGAAGCTCAAACCGTAGGGACCGTTTCGTTCTGTGAGATTAGCGAGAACGAGCCGAAGGCGAAGTTCGAGCTTAACGAACAGAACTACCTTAGATAAAGGAGTTAAACCTTGCTTGAAATCAGATCCGAAGAAGTAAAGAATATCAACGACCGTCTCTCTGACGCGATGATGAAGATCCCGCTCTATACGAATGAGTGGACGAACTTCAATCCTTCAGACCCCGGCATCACCACGCTTGAGTCCCTCCTCTATTATTCCGAGGGCCAGGAGATGAGCGCCGGCGCAGAAAATGAGGAGACGAGGCTTGCACTGATGAGGCTCACCGGCTTTCTTCCAAAGCCCGGGAAATGCTCGCGAGTCCTTCTTTCGACTGCTCTTCAGAAAAAGAGGCATGTCCTTCCCAAGGCCTCAAAATTCTCGCTCGGAGACATGTGCTTTGAAACAAAGCAGGAGATAGCCTTTGGTGAGCATCACCTGATCGGGGTCTATGGCGACTGCGGCGGTGAGGAGAATAATATTCAGGATTACGGCTATCTCAATGATGACGGCGTTCCGGTTCCGATCAATGTATTTTCAAATTCCCCGAAGGCCGGGATGAAGCTTTATTTTGTATGCGATTCGCTTCCGGAGGCAAAGAAGGATTTTCTCTTTTACTTTACCCTCGAGGAAAAATACAACCGCGTGCCCTTCTCCGAGAAGCATACGAACGCCTTCTCCGATATCCTCTGGGAGATATATACGAGCGATGGCTTCAAGGAGATAGTGGCAAGGGACTATACGGCAGGCCTTGTGACAAGCGGGGAGATCCGTTTCCGTATGCCTGAAGATGCAAAGGCCGCCGAGTTTGACGAACTCCCGAAAAAGGGGTATGTGATCAGGGCGACCTTAAGGAGGGCGGATTTCGACATGCCCCCGAGGATGCAGAAGGTGGATGGCTTTCTGATAGAGGCCTGGCAGAAGGATACGAGGGCCAGGGCGCTTACATTCCAGAATGCCGTAAAGATAAATTTCTTTAATGACCTTTCAAAGGAACCCTATCTTCTGATCTTCGGGAAGGAGGAAAAGGGAAGCTCCTACCGGCGCTATCTGATAAGCTACGGGGAAGACGGCCCCGGGAGATATGTCAATGCTTCCGATGACAACGGGAATATCATGGTAGAGTTTGACCAGGAGCGTTACAAAATGGCGCCCGGCTTTTTCAAGGATGCAGTGAAGGTCGTGGTATATTCCGAAGAGATAATGAACAACTACAGGGTCGGAAGGGTGCTTGGCTGTGATCATCAGGTACTCGATCTCCCCCTTCAGAACATAGTCGCGGATTCCTTCTGTCTTCTTGCAAAGCGTCCCGACGGAGAGGGAGACTTCATCTTTGATTTTGTCCGGGCGGGAAAGCATGTTCCGGGAGGCCTTTCCTACAGGCTTCTTGAGCGCTCCGGAAAGATAGTCATAGAGGACGCGGGAGACTTCATCGGTGCCGATCTTTTTATAGCCCAGATAGCCGTGACACGGGGCCCCGAAGGGAATATCAGGGCAAGGAGCAAGCTGAGGCTCCGCGGGATCAAAGAACCCTTCACGGCCTGCGCTCCCGGAAACGGGGGATTTTTCGCGGAGACCGCGAAGGATGTGAGGAAGCGTTTCGTTGAGGATCTTCAGACCTCATCGGTCTGTGTTACGGAAAGGGATTACGAGAATATAGTCATGTCGACTCCGGGGCTTTGCATCGCAAAGGCGAGGGCCTTCAAGGAACAGGAGTCAAATACGGTGCGCATCGCTGTCCTTCAGGGAGGGCCGTCATTAAAACCGGCACTTACTCCTCTTTACAAGCAGCTGATCAAAAGGCGGATCAACGAAAGAAGGATGCTCTCCACAAGGGTAGTGCTTACGGGTCCCGCCTATCTTACGGTTGATGTCCAGCTTCAGGTGCGCTGCAAGATATATGTGGACGAGAATGACATAGGCATCAGGGAAGTGGTCGAGCGGATCATAGATTACCGCACGGGCAACAGGACCTTCGGCGAGCCGCTTGAATACGAGACAATCATCAGGGCTGTTGAGGCGCTTCCGTCTGTGGATTATGTGAAGGATATTTCGGTGAAGCCGGTGATCCCGGGACTGTCGACGGCGCGTGAGGCAACGCTGATCCCGAAGTCAAATGTGCTCCTGCTTCCCGGCGAGATCGCGATTGAAAGGATTACGAGGGAATAATTGTTATGCCTGAAAATATTTATTCTGTAACAAAGAACAGGCTTATGAAAAGCACGCTTTCGGGCTTTGATATAGATTCCGACGGGGCTCTTGTGAGCGATCCGGAATCGCTTTTCAGGAGAGCCGTTATCTTCCCGTTTGAAGGGACAGAGGACGGGGCGCTCTGGGGACGTTTCTCTTTCGAGATGGAGCTTCCGGAGGACACTTTGCTCTCAGTCTATTGTCTTGCGCTTGATACCGACGATATTTCAAGCATTGATGAGATGAAGGCTCTCGGCGCCGTTCGTTATATGAACTGCGACGATATGCTGCTCTATGACCTCAGGGGGAGGTTTCTTTTTATCGGATTTGACGTGGAGGGACCCGGGAAGGTGCGGCTTTCCTCGATGAAGGCTGACTCAAGGGGTGACATCTTCATGGAATCCCTGCCCGAGATATACAATGAAAGAGGCTCCTTCTTCCATCGTTTCCTTTCGATCTTTTCAAGCTGCTATACTGATCTTCAGGAAGAGATAGATTTGCTGCCAACTCTCCTCAACCCCGACACCTGTCCTGCCTCACTCCTTCCGGTCTATGCTTCGTGGATGGGGATCGAGATCAGCCCCGACCTTATGGACGTTCCGACCGAAAGAAAGCTTGTGCATGAGCTTTTTGACCTCACAAGGATGAAGGGGACTCCCGAGGTGATAAGGAGGCTCTGCAAGATAATACTGAACGAGGATGTCCGTATCATAGAATATAATATCATCGCTGCGAAGCAGAGAAATTCAATAGAACCGGGTGTTGAGTACGGACCTTACGATGTGGAGGTGCAGATCAAAAAGCACCTTGACGAGACGACCCATTACCAGCTCATGTATCTCATCAACCAGTTCAAGCCTGTAAGAGTGAATGTAAGACTCAGAGAACTTGATGAATCCGCGAAGATGGATTCCTCCTCCTATCTTGACAGGAACGCTGTCCTGCCTGAGGACAAGAGCATGGTCCTCGACGAGGGGGTACGCTTCGGCAGCAATATAAAATTAGACGAGTGATAGTGGTTTTCAGACGGGTTTTATTATATAATCAGAATGTTGTTTTGCGTGTGATCATAGGAAAACAGCAGATGCTTATTTTCAATGGTTTGAAAGTGAGAAGAAGATGACAGTAGAAGAAAAAAAAGAAGAAGGAAAGATCATCCTTTGTGTAACCGGTCGTGTTGACACGACTACGGCTCCGGATCTTCAGACGGCCATATTCGCCGCATTCCAGAAGGAAAATGATGTTGTTGTCGATTTTGCGGAAGTGGAATATGTCTCATCCGCAGGACTTCGTGCCCTGCTTCTCGGACAGAAGACCGCAAATTCAAAGGGCGGCTCAATGGTAGTGAAGAATGCGAACGATTCCGTGAAGGAGATATTCTCGCTGACGGGATTCTCCAACATTCTTACAATAGAATGACGGGATCCTTATGCTCGAACTCTCCCATGTTGTAAAGGGATACGATGACGGACCAAAAAAGCCCGTTATAGACGACTTCTCTTTATTCATAGACAGGGGGGAGTTTGTTCTTCTTACCGGAAAAAGCGGGATAGGAAAGACTACCATTATCAAGCTGATATCAAGGGAGCTTTCGCCCGATTCCGGGAAGATTTTGTTTGAGGGAAGGGATATAGCCAAGCTTTCCACTGATGAACTTCCCGATTACAGGAAAAAGGTCGGCATAGTTTTTCAGGATTTCAGGCTCCTTTCAGATCGGAATGTCTGGCAGAATCTTGAACTTGTCCGGCACATAAACGGCCTCTCCAAAAAAGACTTTGAGAAGAAGGCTTCTTCAATTCTCCGTCTCACAGGGATGGAGCTTTTTCATAAGAGGATGCCGGATACCCTTTCGGGCGGCGAAAAGCAGAAGGTATGCATAGCGCGGGCCCTTCTCAACAATCCAAAGGTCCTGCTTTGCGATGAGCCGACCGGAAATATCGATCCTGTTTTTTCAAGAGAGATAATGAAGCTCTTTTCGCTTATCAGCATGCAGGGAACCGCCGTGGTGGTCGCGACGCATGACCTCGAATCGGTGGAGGGCCTCAAATACAGGGAAGTAGCGCTTTAAGGAGTCAGAGCATAAATGAGAAACGATGATGTCCTTGACAACGATCTCTTCAGGAAGAACCGTAAGGAGAATATCAAGCGGGACGAAAAAGAGCACGGTCCCGACATGAATGCCGTTGACTATGAAGAAGAGACAATGACCTACAAGAAATGGGAGAGGCCTGTTTCCATTACGGAAAGAAAGGACGCATATTTCAGCGTCTTTGACGAGAAGGCCATAAACAGAACAAGAAGCGTCTTTGATAGCCTTGCGCTTTTTCATACAGGAGTAGATGATGGACAGGTATGACGAAAAACTCAGAAAGAAGCCCTTTTCCGATTACAATGAATTCATGCAGTATATCTTTGACTGCGTAAATATTGCCATCGATTCCCATATCACAAAGATGAAGGGCGTCTTTGCTTCCGGGCAGGGCGGCTACAAGAATGTTCTCTATCCCGATATTGAGGTCGCTGCTGATGTGGCAAAGGAAAAGCTCCTTACCTTCCATTCTACCGGGGATGACAGTGGAAAAGAGGAAGAGGGCGACGAGAATGAAAGCAAAGAAGATGATGAGGATGACGACCTTGAAATAGACGAGGAGCTCCTTTCTCTTTTTTCTTCCATGACAAGCGATGATGAGGAGGGCTCATCAGGGGAGGCAAAGGAGGAGAGCGCATTAGAGATCGCCTCCAAAATGACGAGCGAGCAGCGGATAGAATTCATAAAGAATCGTGCGGCGCTTGCTGTAAAGAAGGGCGTTTCACTGCCGCTTTTTGAGCTTTCCGAAAAGCTTGGCTGGGACGACTTCACCCTCTTTTGTTTTTCTACGGGACTTCTTTCCTCAACCCAGACCGATTACGCCGGGGTATTCCAGGTCATCAACGAAAACGGAGGACTTTCGTCTCCTACCGTGGAGTCAGCCGCAAGGCTTTATTATCAGAATGATTTCTCTGTCACGAGATCCTATGGCGAGATGTCTACCTGCATAGAGCAGCTCCTTCCGATATTATCTCTTGAAGTAAGGGACAATATGCCCTTCTCAACCCCCGTTTCCCCCGACAAGAGGATCATAGATTTTCTCTTCGGAAAAAATCCAATGAAGCTTGATGAAAATTTCATCAGGTTCTTTTCAATGATCACGAAGGAGGGCGAGGAACTCGATCCTGTCCTTGCGAACCAGAACGTCCTTGACGCGATGAAGATAAGCTACGACGACGGCGTCCGGATCTTCTTCTATCACGGCGACGAGGGATCGGGGAGAAAATTTTTCGTCAAGCATTTCTGCAAGGAAAAGAATCTTCGTGCGGTCGCGATGAACTGCAAGAAGCTTTTCTCATACGATTTCCGTTTCGTTGAAAAGGCGCTCTGGGCGGTGACGAGAGAGTGCATCCTCACGGATTCCGTATGTTGCCTCACCGAGCTTTCCTATTCCCAGGAGGAAAAGGAAAAGTTCGAGGGCTATATGGACCTCGCCTTCGCAAAGCTTACCGAAAAGGATATCACGGTCTTTGCGATGAGCAAGGACACGATAGATCTTCGCGAGGTGACAAAACAGGAATTTACAGCACTTGAACTTCCGACTCCTACGAACGAGGAGAGGATAGCCTGCTGGGAGTATTTCGGAAAGAACTTCACCCTTGACAAGGACTGCGATGTCAGGGAGATGTCCAATAAATTTCTCTTTACCCCCGGAAAGATCCACGGCGCGCTTCGCGCAGGCAAGTCCTTTGCGACGATGGAAAAGAGCCCAGTCATCTCAAGAGCCAATCTCTTCAAGGGCTGCAACAACCAGATGTCATCGGAGCTTTCACAGAAGGCTTCAAGGGTCGAGGCAAAGTTCGGCTTCGACGATATCGTCATGAATGAGGACCAGAGGGAGACCATCACCCATGCGATAGAGCAGATGAACTTCAAGAAGCAGGTCTACGACGACTGGAACTATACGAGGAAGTATCCTTACGGAAGAGGACTTACGGTCCTCCTCTTCGGTGCTCCCGGTACCGGAAAATCAATGATGGCGCAGGTTCTCGCTCATGAGCTGAATCTCGAGCTTTACCGCGTCGATATTTCAAAGGTCGTCGACAAGTATGTCGGTGAGACCGAAAAATCATTATCCATGATATTCCGCGAGGCGAAGAAATGTAATGTCGTCCTCTTCTTCGACGAGTGCGATACCATCTTTGCGAAGCGTTCCGACGACGGCGGCTCAAACCAGGCCTCCGCGAACAACAAGACCGCCCTGCTCCTTCAGGAGATGGAGGCTTATGACGGTGTCTGCGTTCTTGCGACAAACTACAAGCACAACATCGATCCCGCCTTCTTCCGAAGGATGAAATACATAGTGGAATTCCAGTTCCCGAATCCCGATACCCGCGAGATGCTCTGGAAGACTACCGTTCCAAAGACCACGCCCCTTGATGAAGACGTGGATTTCCGATTCCTCGCTGAGAAGTACGAGTTTGCCGGAGGTAATATCAAAAACTGCATCCTGAATGCCGCCTTCCTTGCGGCAGCGGACGAGACCGCAAAGGGGAAGGTCTGCATGAGGCATTATCTTCGGGCGATAAAGTATGAGTTCATAAAGGTCGGAAAGGTCTTCACAAAGTCCGACTTTGAGCCCTACGCGGATCAGGTCGGCCTTGCTTGATGAAGGAGGGATCCCATGGCAGATTCGCTTGAAATAGAGAAGCTCCCTGATTTCATGCAGGACATGGAAATCGATATAGAGGAGACCGTCTATATAAACGGCATCCCGGAGAAGGAGTATTACTCCATGACCGTGGATGTTACAAACGACCCCGGAAAAAATGACGAGGAGGAAAAGGAAGAGGCTTTTGAATTTCTTTCGGAAAAAGAGGCAGGCGAGTTTGTGACCATCGGTGCCGGGCTTGTTCCAAAGGATGAAAAGGAAAACAAAGCCGAAAAGAAGAAGGAGGCAGAAAGGCCAAAGCCCAGGCAGGATCTTGTGGACAAGGCCCTTGTCGTTAATATTGACGCCGGAGAACGAACCCAGTATGAGACCTTCGGGTGGCTCGGCCGTCTGAAGAGCTCCCTTGTGAGCAAGGGGGCAAAGGTTGATATAAAGGAAAGGGACGAAGGCCGGGACAAGGAAAAAGAGGAAAAGGACAAGGAAAAAGAGAAAAAGGCAAAGGCTCCGGGAGAACAGGCAAAAGAAGAGCAGCCGAAGGCTCCCGTGGAAAATCAGCCGAAGGAAGAACAGGCGAAGGAAGAACAGCCGAAGGAAGAGCAGCAGAACGGACCGCAGGTAAACGCCGCTGAAGAGCAGCAGGCAAATGCCGCGGAAGAAAAGAAGCCCGAAGAGAAAAAACGGGAAGTCCCCGCCATGCTCCTTGACTTTGATCCGGCGGATGCGGATCTTACCGATGACGACCTTGATTTCAGTGTTTTCAGGGATGAGGCGCCTTATACCTTTGCGGTTCTTGACGGGCCTGACACCAAGGCAGCCGCTTCAAAGGATCCTCAGTTTCCAAAGGATGTGGAGCGTCCTGTCATAGAGATACATGTCTCGGTTTCAAATACGCAGCAGCTCACTGACTTTGTTTCCATGTATGAGGCAAAGCAGAAGGGGCTGTATTCGGGAAAAAGGGAGACGAATTATGTTCCCGTCTTCGGATACAGCTACATAGTCCTTCGCTACAGCATGCTTGATACGGCATCGAACAAGTTTATGAGATACCATCTTTCCCTTGGCTTTGCGATGAAGGATTCCATCGCCCAGATCGTGGAAAAGGGCCTCCTTCCGAAGGAGAATTACAAAGGCGGCCTGCAGTCAACAGAGCAGCTTCCTTCCGATATGTCAAAGGCCTACAGGACCAATTACAAAACGCTTGATGATATCCTCGAGAAGGCAAAGATCTATGAGAAAGCACCCTACAAACTCGTTGACAGGAATGCAAACAGCTTTGTCAGCTATATCGTCGGGGAAGCAGGACTTTCGGAAGACGAACTCCTTCCTGACGCGAATCAGGCGAATCCCTTTGATACAAAAGATTTTATTTTTGAAAACATGGGAACCGTTGTCGGACGGGAGTATAAACTGAACGAGAAGCTGAATGAAAAGAAAAAGGAAAAGCAAGAACAGGGGCTTGAGCCGGAAGAGCTCGAGCATGAGGGCGCAATGCAGGAGGCCGGTTTTGGAGACATTCATCTGAGTATGATGAAGGGCTTTGGAACCGTGGATAAAAATCACAGCCTCCCGATAGATATGCTTCGGAAGATCTCCGGTGTTAAGCAGCCTGTCGATCTGGATGATGAAGAACCGCAGCTCATCTTTGAAGGACTTGATGATCTCAGCGTGAACGATTCCCATGCAGGAGAGGTAAGAGGGAATCTGGATTTCAAGGTCTTTGATCTCAAGGAAGAGCCAAAGAAGAAGGGAAAGAAGGAAAAAGAGCAGGAAAAGCTTGAAGATGAAGTCTACGACCTTGAAGAGATAGAGATCCTGAGCCAGGGCAGCGAGGAAAACAAAGGGATCGGGAAAGGGTCCAAAAAAGAAAACAAAAAAGAAGGCAAAAAAGCAAAAGGCAAAGGGCTCTTCTTTGAGGAAAAAAATATCATCATAAAAGAAAAAGATGAGGACGAAGACGAGAAGGAAGACGAGAAGGAAAACATCATAAATTTTGAAAATGTCGATGAGGAAATCGACGAGCTCTACATAGAGGGTCTGGATTTCGGAGCCAATGAAAAGAAAAAAGGCCCGATAAAATTAAATGACCTTTTGAAGCAGGAAGAGAAGGCTAAGGAACAGGAAGAACAGCCAAAGGGACAGAAGATTACAGTAGTGAACATAAATCCCGAGGACAATGATGACGAAGATTTCAAGATAGAGGTCGGCGAGGAAGAGCAGCCAAAGGAAGAAGAGGAAGACAAAAAAGAAGAGGAAGACAAGAAGGTAGAAGAGGAAGACAAGAAGGTAGAAGAGGAAGACAAAAAAGAAGAAGAGAAACAGGCTCAGGCAGTGATACCGGAACAAAAGAATGAGCTGAAAGAAAAGAAAAAGAAGCTTCCGAAAGTGAATGAGGTTCTGGATCTCGATAAGCTTGGAAAAGAGGTAACAGACGAGAAAAAGAAAAATAAGGGAAAGCGTAAGCAGGCATGAATGATGGTCTTGAAAAAACAAAAAGACTGCTTAGGGCAGAGCTTTCGGTCCTTGACGCGCTTCTTTTGAACGTGCTTGAGAGAAGAGGAAAGCTTGAAGGAGCGCTCCCTCTTTACTCAAGGGGGCTTCCTATGTCAAAGAGCGAGCTTTCAAGCTTCATTCTTGATGGCGGTGTACTTGATATGCAGGATCCTTCCTTCAGGGACAGCATGCTTGAATTTTTCAATGCTTTAAAACAGCTTGAAAAGGAGTCCTTTCAGGATGCCCCTCTATATTCCTTTCTTGAAAAGACAGGCGCCCTCAAGGATGACCTTATCAGGATTGCAGTCCTTCTGATGCTGTCTTTCGAGGAAGGGCTTCATTACAGAAGGATATTCGCGGTACTGAATGAAAACAGCGGGATGTCATATCCTACAGCCGGCATGGCATTGACCCTTTACGGGCTTCTTTATGATGATGTATACGAAAAAAAGGCTTCATTCCTTTCAGGAGGAAGGAGCCTCTTTTTTCATGTGATAATGGATCATAAGCCGGGATCCATGCTTTCCCTTACCACGCCGCTTGTCTTAAGTCCCGGCGCTGTTTCCTTCCTTTTTGGGAAGGAGGAGCTCCCCGCGGGTGTCCTCCACTTTGCATCCTTTGTTCCATCTGACGGGAAAAGCGATGAAAATTCGGAAAATATAAGGTCAATCTGCGATGAGCTTTTGAAGGAGGCTTCCCCCAAGGCTGCTGTTTTCTATGCCCAGGACGGAAGACGGCGCGGCATACGAAGTGCCCTCTCACGAGCCTCTTCCCGGGGCGCGATAGCAGTGGAGCTGTCCTTCGTGAAGGGCTTTTCAGCTTTCGAGATAGAGAGGCAGAGCCTTATCCTCTCTTCTTTTCTGGCATTAAAGGGTATACCCCTTCTGCTTCTTGGTTACGATCCAAAGGATAATGCATCTTTGAAAGCCTTTCGTATTATTTTGAATATCATGGACGGCGCCCTTCCTGTTCTCTTCGTAGAAGGAGAGGGGGATGAGCTTTTGAGCGCGGAATATGACAGGAAGGTTTATTCCTTCAAACCGTCGCTCCCCTCTATTGCAAAGCGTGAAAAGCTCTGGAAACAGGCGCTTTCCGGCATCAAAACCAAAAAGGATGTGGATATTTCACTTCTTTCTCTTTCCTACGATCTTTCGGAAGAGGAGATAGACAATATCGCATCAAACGCAAAAGCCAAAATGACTGTGGCGGGAGAAAAGCTTCTTTCCAGGGAAAATATAGTAGATACCGTGCTTTCCGGCTCGGGACTTGATTTCGGAGGGCTTGCAACAAGGCTTCCCGCTTCTTATTCCTGGGACGACATGGAGCTTTCGAAGGAAAACCGCGAGGTCATACAGACTGTCATGGACCGCTATCGAATGAGCCGCCTCATGGAGGAGGAGTGGGGGCTCAAAAAGAAGAACGCCTATGGAAACGGCATATCCATCCTCTTTGCAGGCCCCTCCGGGACCGGAAAGACGATGAGTGCCATGTGCATGGCAGGTGAACTTGGGCTTGAGCTTTATCGGGTCGATCTTTCGCAGATGTCCTCGAAATGGATAGGGGAGACGGAGAAAAATATCGGCAGGGTCTTTGATGAGGCAAAAAAGTCGAGATGTATATTGTTCTTTGATGAAGCCGACGCGCTGTTTGCAAAGAGGACGGATGTCTCCACCTCAAATGACAAGCATGCTAACAATGAGACAGCCTATATACTCCAGAAGATGGAGGAATATGACGGTCTTTCGATCATGGCGACAAACCTCTATCAGAACTTTGATACGGCCTTTTTGCGCCGCATTACCTATATCGTGAGATTTGAAAATCCTGATGAGAAGATGAGCCTTTCGCTTTGGAAAAAGGTGCTTCCGAAGGAGGTGCCGATCGATCCGAAGCTTGACTTTAATATATTTGCGGAGAGATTTGAACTGTCGGGAGCCAATATCAAATCGATAATGTATGCCGCAGCCTATATGGCAGCAGCAGAGGACAAGAGCGTTGACGCAAAGTGCGTTGTAAGAGCGGCAAAATATGAACTTCGAAAGCTCGGCCGTATGGTGAATGCCTCTGATTTCGGCCCTTACGGGGGGCTGTTTTAGGGTGCTGTTTTACGTGGTCGGAAGCTGGATATATATCGCCATACCCTGGTTCACATTACTCTTCGCGTAGATGGTGCCGCCGTAATAATCAACTATGGCCTTTGCCTGGGCAAGACCGAGACCGTTTCCTGAAATACGGTTGCTTCCCTGGTAATTCAGCTCAAAGATGTGCCTCGTCTCACTTTCCGTAAGCCCCTCGCCGGTGTCCTTCAATACGATAAAGATGTCAGAACCGATATTTGAGATCGTGATAGTGAGCGAGCCTTGGCGGTTCATATATTTGATGGAATTGTCAATTATATTCTTGAAGAGGATAATGAGGCGCTTCCTGCTCGCCTTTACAAGCAGGGACTCTTCAGTTGTTGAGATATTTATGATGAGGTTTGCCTTCCTCGCCTCTTGAGAAAGGTCTTTTATGGCGTCTTTGCAGACACGGATGATATTTATCTCTTTTGTATCATCCTCATCGGTGATCGGAAGAAGCGCGGAGGCACTTTCAACTGCTGTGTCAACGGTATCATCTGAAGGAGGATCTGATTTTTGTTTCAGCTCATCAAGCTCCTCTGAAAGGACATTATTTGCGCGCTGAAGCTTGCTTACCTCTTCCTCTCTTTCCTTGAGTTTGTCGGAAAGAGCGGCGATGATCCCGTCCTCCTTTGCTATGGTTTCATCAATGGGGTAACGCGCAGCTTTATTTTCGGAGATATTTTTGTCGCCCTCATCCAGAGACTTATTTTCTGAAAGGGCCTTGTAATTCGCTGCTCCCACACCGAAGACGCTTACCACGATTATGGAAAAAATACCAAGTGCACCTATTAGGATCATATTCAAAGTAGGCTGGAAGTATTGCATTCCTACACCCACGAGCAAAAGTATCACAAGTATGATGACGATCAATGTACAGACTATGACACGCTTTTTCATTTAGAACTCTCCTCGTTTTTTTTTGTTATTGCTCGTTGTAATTTTAGCATAAAAGCATTAAAAAAAAGAAACACTTTACCGGGATTTGAAATAGAATTAAAATTGTATGTTGTGAACTGCATCGGCCTGCTTTGTGATAAGGAGTGCGTATGAACGAATCAAAGGAGATCAAGCTTTCGGCTACGATCGAGAATGTTTCCGTTGTTACGGACTTTGTTGACAGAGAGCTTGAAGAAAGACACTGCCCCAAGGGCGCGAGATGTCAGATAGATATCGCGATCGACGAGATATTCGGAAATATCGCAAATTACGCCTACAATCCTGAAGTAGGCGATGCTGTCGTCAGGATTGAGGTTACGGATGAACCGCTGGAAGTCATCATTACCTTTACGGACAAGGGAAAGCCCTACAACCCGCTCCTTAAGGAAGATCCCGATGTTACCTTAAGTGCTGAGGAGAGGAAGATAGGAGGTCTTGGCGTTTTCATCGTGAAGGAGAGCATGGATCAGGTAGACTATCATTATGAGAATGGAAGGAACATACTGAGGATCAGAAAAAACATTGAGGCCTCCGCATGACTGCTCCTTAGGACTCACTCCGGAAAGATGTGCGGCAAATCATTTTTATATCAGGCGTCGTTCGTATTGAATGAAAAAACTTGATATTCTACCCATCTTCAGTTAGAGTATAGAGGCTTTTTCAGATGCCGGCGTGGCGGAATTGGCAGACGCGCGGGACTTAAAATCCCGTGGTGGCAACATCGTACCGGTTCGACCCCGGTCGCCGGCA
>CACYBK010000124.1 GCA_902772635.1 uncultured Lachnospiraceae bacterium
CCATGGGCTTTACTAAGCCTATTGAACAAAGGTAACTATTAATTTTTTTAGAAAATAAGGTATCTAAAAGATACTATACGAGGAGGTCTCATTTATGTCCATTTATGATTATTCCGTGCCGAAGACTGACGGCAGTGAGCTTTCACTTGCTGACTTTAAGGGAAAGGTGATGCTCATCGTAAATACCGCCACAGGCTGCGGCTTTACACCTCATTACAAGCCTCTTGAGGAGATGTATGAGAAATTCCACGACAAGGGGCTCGAGATCATCGACATCCCCTGCAACCAGTTCGCAGGCCAGACTCCCGGCACAGACGAAGAGATACATGAATTCTGCACTCTGAAGTACAATACACAGTTTCCTCAGATGAAGAAATCAGATGTGAACGGAGAGACAGCGCTTCCGCTCTATGGCTATCTGAAGAGTCAGAAGGGCTTTGAGGGCTTCGGAAAGGGCCCGAAGGCACTTATGATGAGCGGACTTCTCAAGAAGATCGACAAGGATTACAAGAACAATCCCGAGATCAAGTGGAATTTCACAAAGTTCCTTGTAGACAAGGAAGGGAACGTGGTAGCGCGCTTTGAACCCACTGCTGATATGGGTGAAGTGGAAAAGGCTGTAGAAGCGCTTCTTTAAACGCTTTCGATCTGCCAGTCTATCGGCGTGACACCGTTTTTTGAAAGATAATCATTAGCCTTTGAAAAATGCTTACAGCCAAAAAAGGCTCCTCTTGCCAAAGGCGAGGGGTGGGCAGCTTCAAGTACAAGGTGCTTCTTGTTTTCAAGAAGCGCCTTTTTTGCTCTCGCACGGTTTCCCCAGAGCATGAATACGACGGGAGAGTCCTTTTCATCTGCGGCCTTTATCACAGCGTCCGTAAAGCGCTCCCAGCCATAGTTGAACATCGAAGCCGCGGAGTGAGCCATGACGGTGAGAGAGGTGTTCAAAAGAAGGACTCCCTGCTTTGCCCATTTCGTGAGGTCGCCCGTGTTTGGAATATAGCATCCCAGGTCTTCATGGAGCTCCTTATAGATGTTCTGGAGTGAGGCGGGGATCCTGATCCCGGGGTTCACGGAAAATGCAAGACCGTTTGCCTGCCCCGGCTCGTGATATGGATCCTGACCGAGTATCACTACCTTCATTTCCTCGTAGGGTGTGAAAACGAAAGCATTGAAGACCTGATCCTGCGGCGGATATACAGTACCGCTTTTGTAAGCCTCATTGACTTTTAAATAAAGCTCCCTGTAATAAGGCTCAGAGAATTCTTTTTTCAGCTTTTCCTGCCACAGACCTTTCATGGATGACCTCTTTTTCTTTGGATTTTGACAAAGGCTATTATATTTTCATTATTATCTTCTTGCAATTTTTTTTTAAACAGCTATAATTGGCAACTACAAAGAGATCCCGCTTTGCACCGGTATGCCACGGTTTTTCTTTCACTTTTTTTGGAGGAAAAACATGACATACGAAGAATTTCAGGGAAACGTGATCGACACTCTTGAAAAGCGTTTTCCGAAGAACACATCCCTTAATATCCAAAGGATACTCAAAACAAATGACAGAGAACTCGACGGACTTGTGATATCTGATCCTTCTTCACGGGTTTCACCTACGATCTATCTCGATCCCCTTTTTGATGCCTTTCAAAGCGGTTCAAGCTCCTTTGATGAGATAATAGATATTATCTTTGAGACCTACAGCCAACACAGAAATGCAAAACCCTTTGATACACGTGAATTTACAGACTTTGAAAGGGCTCATGACAATATTGTATTTCGTCTTGTAAACAGGAAGAGAAACAAGAGGCTCCTTTCCGACGTCCCTTTCATGCCGTATCTTGATCTTGCACTGACTTTTTATTTCCTGACGGAATTAGAGGGCGAGGGACTCGGGGCTATCCTCATTCACAACAACCATATGGAGGAATGGGGGAAGAAAAAGGAGGATCTTTACGAGGCAGCAAGGGGGAACATGAAAAGGCTTTTGCCTGCTACTATCACTCCGATGGATGAAATATTGAAAAGCATGGGCCTGCCCGACCAATACGAGGCAGCGGAATATGAAAGGGTGCCGCTTTTCGTTCTATCAAACGAGAGAAAGAACTACGGGGCAGCAACTATCCTTTACGAAGGGCAGCTTAAGAAGGCGGCAGAAGTGATCGGCAAGGAAAAGCTCTGCGTCATTCCTTCAAGTGTGCATGAGGTTCTTATCATGCCTTATGAGAAGGCGAAAAGAGGGGGAGATATAGATGAGATGGTGAGAGAGGTAAACTACACCACGCTTTCACCTGACGAGGTACTCTCTGATCATGCATATTACTATGATGCTTCTACTGACACCATTGTGGAATAGGCTTTCATCCTGCGGCAGGGGAAACCTGCCGCAGGGAGACATTGGGACGGTTCTTACTGTCACCTTTTTTGTGACACTAAGAACCGTTCCTACTGTCACCAATGGTATGTAGTTTCCGTTAAGTTAGTACTTATGGTATACTTTACTTGATGCTGATAATTACGTCAATCATGCATATGGTTC
>CACYBK010000125.1 GCA_902772635.1 uncultured Lachnospiraceae bacterium
AATAACAAAAACCTGCAATCAGAAATAAAATAGATGCCTGTGCTTGTCTTCCGCGATACTGACAACCACAGGCATCTATACTAAACCGAGTCGGTGGAAATCCACCGGCTCTTTTTTTTTTAATGTCATGGAGAATCATATTCCTAAATGACCGAGAGGGGCTGTCGCACTAAAGCGACAGCCCCACCCCTTATGACGAAATTCGGCAGTCTCATCCGGATCTCCCAAGTTCTTTATAGGGTCAGGGCCTTGTGTATGTATTCGAGCCATCGGACAGTTTTGTAATAACCCCTTCACTTACCTCTTCGGCTGTCAGCACCAGACTTGCAGAAGATGCATCAATCTCAAGAGGGCGATCTGGATATACGGAAGCATCGAGCTTTTCGGGTTCTACGACCCAGCTGGTCAGGCCATTGAGGGTCAGAGTCCGGGAATTTTCATCGTACTTGACACGATATTCAGTGCACACCACTTGTCCTCCATACCATGAAAGATCCGGAGACTTTTCAATGATATTTTCTCCGCTGGCCATCAGGATCATACGCTCTCCTTCAGAGTTGACCCAGGTCCCCAGAAAGGCCTCAAGCGGGACAGGTTCCGGCTCCGGACCGCTTAGCTCGATCTCAGTTGTGCGGTTGCCATCCATCTGCGGGATGAAGTCTTTGGTAAAGATGGGCTCTTTGCCGCTTTCAAAGTCCTCTTCACTCTCGTAGACCAGCACCTGGTTTGGCATACCCATGTACAGATAACTATAAACAGTGCATTCAAAGTCCGTAAACCAGCCGTCATCATACTCTTCAGTGTCCGGGATGTTCTGATGCCATTCGGGGAAAGGTACTTTGTCAGAGCCGAAGGCTATGGTGCAGCCCTTATACTTTGCTATGTCAGTTGATTCAAGATTGACAGTCTCACTGATCTTGAAATAGAGGGATCTGTTGTATGGCTCCACTATCTTTGAAAGTTCCTTCAGTGTGTTCAGCTGAAGTTCTTCCTGCATGAAGCGCCGGATCTTTTTCATGGATTTCTTTTCGATCAGATTCCAGACCTTTGCCTTTTGCTGCTCAGTCAATGCCGCTTTAAGTTCAGGCGATGCATTGAAGAAGACGTTTTTGTATCCGGCAGCATCTGCTGCAAATAGGATATCTTCGTTGGTGTCTTTGTAAATCTCTTTCCAGAACTTTCCGCAATAATCATCCACTGCCTTTTTTACGATGGCCATTGCAGCGTCCGCATTGCGATCAGTCTTCCAGTAGGCATCATAGAAAACTTCGAACCAGTGATCGCTGTCAAAGGGTTCTATCTCGTTGTAGTATGATTCAAAAACAGCTTTGACATTTTCTGCTTGCTCCGCCTTTGCAGCATCCACAAAATAATCAAGCTCCATTCCAAAAAGCGCCACTCCGAAGAACGCCAGGGTAAAGCCTATGTGGGAATACCCCGTTACCATGGAATAGATCGTTCCGCTGCTGTTCAGGAGGTTCTTGTACAAATTGACACCGGCGGTTTCGATCTGGCTCAGATCCCCGTTCCTCATATCATAGGCCACCTGTGCCGTCATGGTAAGGAGCGGGATCAGGTTCATGGCGTTGCCAAGGTCTTTGGCGTGATCGCTCAGGAAATTGATCACCCTGCTCTGGCTGGTCATCGGCAGCCCTTCCATGCCGATATTGATGAGCGGATCCAGGAACCCCCAGAGGGTATTTGCTTTGGTAAAGGCTTCGTGAGCGGCCTTCAGGTCCATCTCAGGATCAAGCTTCGGGATTTCCACTGCGTAATTGGCAGGATCATCGATGAAACGTGTGACTTCATCGGAATACTCGGCAGGATTGGTACGCTGCAGGACATTCCAGTAATTGGATCGCACCTCCAGAGTCTGTTTAAAAGGATTATCTTCATCAGTTTTAACGTAATAAAGCGACGGGTTGATCCCTATAGGCCGGTAGCTTACCCGCGCAGACGAGAAGCTGCCAAAACATGCGGTTACCGTTTCCTGTTTCTCGTCCACATTAGAAATAAGCGGGATCCAAGAGCCATCGACATAATGCTCCACCACCACATCGGTGTCCGCTGAAACCTTGCAGGGGAAGGTGACCTCTATCGGAACAGAAAAATCGTGAGACCCGTCTATGTCAAGTTCGTATGCTTCAAAACGGCTTCCGTCGCTGTCAGTCCCGCCCTCAAGAACTGATACTCTGACCTTCCGGGGGCCGTCCTTCAGCATATACTCATCCACATCCAGAGTCACGCCACAAAGTGTTGCGACGGGGGAATCAAGACTGACGCTTGCTTCGTCAGAGGACTTAACCTCCCCGGATATGACTGATGTATCTTTCTTTGCGTTATTATCTCCGTTTCTCTTCAAAAAGAAGCCGGGTTTTACAAAGCCTGTCACCAGCAGACAAATAACCAGTGCCGCCACGATCAGCACAGCCCAGCCGCCCTTTCCCTTTTTCACCGGAGGAGCAGTATAATGCTGCGCCATTGCCGCATTTCGCTGTGCAAACTGCTCCGGAACGACCACCCGCGGTCTCTGAGTATTCGGTCCCTGAGTATTCGTCCTCTGTGGATTCGGAGTTTGTGCATTCGGTCTCTGAGTATTCAGACCTTGCGGCTGCGAGCTCTGTGTATTCGGACTTTGCGTATCAGGCCTCTGTGCATCAGAACTTTGTGTATCAGGTCCTTGCGGCCCCATCACAAACTGACAGCCACAGTTCGTACAAAATCTGGTGCTCCTTGGAACCTGTGTCCCGCATTTGCGGCAATACTTCATATCATTTGCCATGGAAATCCCCCTTTCTCCGATCAACGGATCATACGCTCCCCTTCTTTCTTTTTGGATTTTTCGCAAAACTTATGAGGTTATTATATCATAGCAAAATGGGTAGCACACCATAGTGCGACAGCCCCATTTGTTTTACGACTGTTCCGATCGGAGTGGCTGAAATGCAGTAAATATGCGGTGGTTCAGGTGGTTTAGCATGAGTGAGCCACTTGGAAAAAAGTAATGGGATCAACAAGGATCACGAAAACAAAAAGCCCGCCGGAGCAGGGCGGTATATGAAGGCACGACAAAACCCCCACCGACATCTTTTCTGTGAGGGCTCCATCAGTACTGTACGACTGTCACGATTTTTAATTATTATTGGTTTTTTGCTTATATATAGTTGACATTCAAACAATTGTTCTGTATAATCATCTCAGAAGTACAGGAAAGGAGCTCGCGAAATGCCGGCT
>CACYBK010000126.1 GCA_902772635.1 uncultured Lachnospiraceae bacterium
CTGATCCAGCTTTCTTTCATCACTATTGCCCTTATCATTATTTATAATGTTTATTCAACTCTCACAAAGCGGGAGAGCAAGGCCGCCGCGGAAAAAGAGGCCGCGGAGGAGATAAGCCGCGCGAAGGGCACCTTCCTTTCCAATATGTCCCACGATATGAGGACGCCCATGAACGCGATCATCGGCTATACGACCCTCGCGAGGGCAAAGGGAGTCAGCGAGGAAAAGATGCGGGAATATCTTGAAAAGATCGAGATATCGGGACAGCATCTTCTCTCGCTCATTAATGATGTCCTTGAGATGAGCAGGATAGAGAGCGGAAAGCAGGAGCTTGAGCTGGTTCCTTCCGACCTTCGGGAGATGCTGAAGGAGATACACGATATGTTCGCGCTTCAGATGCAGGAAAAGGAGATAAAATTTGAAGTCGACGGACGGGATATCAAAAAGCAAAATGTTGTGATAGACCGCGTACGCTTCAACAGGGTCCTTCTGAACCTGGTCTCAAACGCATTCAAGTTCACCCCGCAGGGCGGGAGCGTGTCTGTGACATTAAAACAGACTGATGAGAATAATGACCGCGGCACCTACGTCCTTTCCGTAAAGGACTCCGGTATAGGTATGTCGCCGGACTTCGCGGCCCACGTGTTTGAAGCTTTTGAACGGGAGCGTACATCCACGGTCAGCGGCATTCAGGGAACCGGGCTTGGAATGGCGATCACAAAGAGCATCGTGGACCTCATGGGAGGAACGACTGAGGTCCATACCGCGCAGGGGAAGGGCACTGAGTTTGTCATCACATTATCTTTCGAATATGATATGAATGCGTCGGAGAAAGTTGAAAAAGAGCCGGATGAGAAGGAAGCTTTCGACTTTACCGGCAGGCGGCTTCTCCTGGTGGAGGATCAGTTTGTGAACCGGGAGATCGCGACAGCGCTGCTTTCCGGCGAAGGCTTCATCATTGAGTCGGTCGAGAACGGGCAGGAAGCGATCGACAAATACGTGCTTTCCGACAAGGGCTATTATGACGCGATACTAATGGATATCCAGATGCCGGTGATGAACGGCTATGATGCCGCAAAGGCGATAAGGGCGCTTGAAAAGGACAAAGACGCGCGGATACCTATTATTGCGATGACAGCGAACGCGTTCTCGGAGGATGTGAAAAAGGCCATAGATTCCGGGATGGATGCTCATGTGGCAAAGCCCATCGACCTTGAGGTCCTCCTCGATACGCTGAAAAAATATATAAGGAAAGAGCCTTGAAGGATCCTGTGGTCAAAAAGAATATAAAGATAACGGGCATAGTGCAGGGAGTGGGTTTTCGCCCCTTTGTGCACAAGACCGCCGAGAAATACGATATAAAGGGCTTTGTGATAAACCGGGGCCCTTTTGTTGAGGTCAGGGCCGAGGGGCGAAAGGAAGACGTTGAGCTTTTTTTGCGCGCGATAAAAACCGACGCACCGGACAGGGCAAAGATCCTTCAGATCGATATGGAAGACGACAGATCAAACGAATGCTTTGAGTCGTTTGAGATCAGGGAGAGCAGCGGGAGAGCGGGGGATGACATTATATTCATCCCGCCTGATATAGGGATATGTGAGGACTGTAAAAGGGAGCTCTATGACAAAAATGACAGGCGATATCGCCATCCTCTCATCAACTGTACCGCCTGCGGCCCGCGTCTTACGATCATAGATTCCCTTCCCTACGACAGGGAGAGGACATCGATGAAAGATTTCAGGATGTGCCCCTCCTGCAAAGCTGAATATGAGGATATAAGGTCCCGCCGCTATGACGCGCAGCCTGTTTGCTGCCCCGATTGCGGACCGAAATACACTGCGCTCAAAACCATTGATATATCATCATTTCAAGGCATATCTGCTTTCCGACCCACTTTGGGAGCGGATTTCAAAGATGATATCCGTTCTGCGCGTAAAACCATCATTTCAGGCGGCATAATAGCCCTAAAGGGCATAGGAGGCTTTCATTTCTGCTGCAGTGCCTATTCAAAAGAAGCTATAGCGCGGCTTCGCGATATCAAGGTCCGTCCAATGAAACCCTTTGCCCTGATGATGAAGGATATCGAAGCAGTGAAGAAACACTGCATCCTTGACAGGGAACAGGAAGAGTTTTTGAAGGGATCCATCCGTCCGATCGTGCTTCTTGAAAAAAAAGACGACTGCAATATTTCTGATCTTGTTGCTCCCAAAAATGACAGGCTTGGCGTGATGCTTCCCTATGCTCCCGTGCAGCTTCTTCTATTTCGGATGGATGATGATCTTGACGAAAAGATGCCGGATGCCTTTGTCATGACAAGCGTCAATATCTCAGGCGAACCTATAATAAAAGATGACGATGAGCTGATCAAAAAATTCGGGGAAAGCGTAGATCTCATACTTTCAAATGACAGGGAGATACTTACGAGGGCAGATGACAGCGTTACAGATTTCTTTGAAAAAAAGCCCTATCTGATAAGGCGCTCCCGCGGGCTTTCGCCCCTTCCCGTGAACTTCCCCCAAGCAACAGACTGTAATGTGCTTGCATTCGGC
The DNA here is from genome assembly GCA_902772635.1 of uncultured Lachnospiraceae bacterium. Lineage (GTDB taxonomy): Bacteria > Bacillota > Clostridia > Lachnospirales > Lachnospiraceae > RUG306. Next base: position 2,550 of record CACYBK010000126.1, read on the forward strand.
GGTGAACTGAAGAACTCTTTCTGCGTCGGGAAAAATGATCTTTTTTATCTCTCGCCCTATATCGGGGACATGGGATATTTGAGGACAAATGAAGTCCAGGCCGAAGAGATCGAAAGGTTTCTTGATATCCTTTCTGTAAAGGAGAAACTTGACTTCGTAGCCTGCGATCTTGACCCTGCCTACCGATCGACCATAGCCGCTGAAGCATTTTCAAAAAAGCATGGCCTTCCTCTCATAAAGGTCCAGCATCACGCAGCCCATCTGCTTTCAGTCATTGCGGAAAACGGCTTTGAAGGCGATGCGATAGGGTGCTGCTTTGACGGGACCGGGATGGGAGAAGACAAAACGATCTGGGGCGGCGAGATCCTTCTCCTTAAGGATAGGAAAATAAAGAGAGTTTCCTCGATCACCCCCTTCAAAAATGCCGGCGGAGACCTCACCGCAAGGGAGGGGTGGAGAGTTGCTGTGTCGATGATCTATGATATTTTTGAAAAAGACAAAAATTCAGCGCTTTACTGGATCAAGAGCCATGAGCTATGCTCTGAAGAGGAGGCTTCGGCTGTTTTCTTTCTGGTTGACAACAAGATCAACACAGTGGAATCCACGTCGGTTGGACGGCTTTTTGATGCCGCAGCCGCGATCTTGGGCATTAAGAAGACCTCGACCTTTGAAGGAGAGGCAGCTATGGCGCTTCAGACTGAGGCAGAGCGCTATATCAGGGCATTTGGAGAAAGAGAGACAGAAAAAGCAATTTTTCAGCAAACCGACCTCATACCTACCGATGAGATAATTGATCACCTCATACGCAATGCAGACAATGACAAGGGTGCGCTCTCTTATTATTTTCACGTCGCTCTCGCCGAAATGACAGCGGAAAAAATAGCGGGAGTTTCCAAAGAAACGGGGGTCACTACAACAGCCCTTTCCGGCGGGACCTTCCAGAATACTCTCTTTTTGTCGCTTCTCACAAAAAGGTTGAGGGCAGCAGGACTTAAGGTCCTGACCCATTCACTCATCCCTGCAAATGACGGAGGTATAGCACTCGGTCAGGCTGTTTTTGCCTCCGGGAAATATGTGTTATCATAAGTGCCATGAACGATATGTTAAAGAAAGCTTCAGAGAAGCTCAGAAATTACAATGGAAAAAAGGTCCGCATCATGGAGGTATGCGGGACCCATACTCACGAGATAATGAGGCTCGGGATAAGAAAGCTCCTTTCAGAGAATATAGAGCTTATCTCGGGACCGGGCTGCCCCGTCTGCGTCACGGATGAAGCCTTCATTGAAAAAGCCATTTTCCTTTCGCAGGAGATGAGATGCACCATTCTTTCCTTCGGCGATCTCCTTCGTGTTCCGGGCGGTGGAAAAAGCCTTCTTCTTGCAAGAGCCGAGGGCGCAAAAGTTGAGATAGTCTACTCTGCCATTGACAGTGTAAAGTATGCAAAAGCCCACCCCGATGAGGATTGTGTCTTTCTTTCAATAGGCTTTGAGACAACGGTCCCCGGAAACCTCCTGGCGGTCAAAAAAGCAAAAGAGCTTTCGCTTTCGAATTTTTCCATGCTTTCAGCGATGAAGACCATGCCGGGAGCCTACCGCCTTATGGCACGTAGCACAGACGCCTTTCTTTACCCCGGTCATGTCTGCGCGATCACGGGAACGAAGGAACTTGAGGAACTTTGTAAGAACGGCGTGTCCGGAGTCGTATCCGGCTTTTCACCGGAGGAGCTTCTTTCATCCATCCTTTTTTGTGTCGACGGGCTTTCAAAGGAAAAGACCTTTTTCAAAAACCTCTATCCCCGCGTCGTGACAGAAGAAGGCAGTATAGAGGCAAAAAGGCTGATAGCTGAAATGACTGTCCCGTTTGACTCAAAATGGCGGGGCATAGGCGTGATAAAGGACTCGGGGCTTGCTCTTTCAAATGAGTATTCCTTCTTTGACGCTGAAAAGAGATATGAGATCCCCGCCTTTAATGAAAGAAGAGAAACTGCCTGCCGCTGCGGAGATGTCCTTACCGGAAGGATCACGCCGCACGACTGCCCGCTCTTTAGAAAGGCCTGCACGCCCGAAAACCCTGTCGGTGCCTGCATGGTATCATCTGAAGGTGCATGCAGCGCTTATTATGATTATGGTGAAATAAGATGAATAATGAAAAGATAGTAACTCTCTCACATGGGTCAGGCGGGAAGAAGACATCCTCCCTCATAGATGAGATCTTTAAAAAGCATTTTGAAAACCCGCTTTTTACCGCAGATGACGGGGCCGTCATCCCGCTTCCTTCCGGGAAAAAGCTTGTCATGTCAACGGACGGCTTCATAGTATCGCCCTCTTTTTTTCCGGGCGGCGACATCGGAAAACTCTCTATCTGCGGGACTGTGAATGATATCGCCTGCATGGGCGCAACGCCTCTTTATCTTACAGCGTCCTTCATAATAGAAGAGGGCTTTTTGATAAGTGACCTTGAGAGGATAGTCTCCTCGATGGAGGAAACCGCAAAATACTGCAATATCAATATAATAGCAGGCGACACAAAGGTGACAGAAAAGGGAAAGTCTGACGGCATTTTCATAACCACCACCGGTTTTGGTGTGATAGATAAAGAAACAAATCCCTCGGGAAGCCGCGCATCGGAAGGGGACTCCGTAATCATAACCGGTGATATCGGGCGCCACGGTGCAGCGATCCTTGTAAGCCGGAATGATTTTTCATTGAGCTCCGAGATCAAAAGTGACTGCGCGCCTTTATGTCACAGCATAAGAGCGCTCCTTTCCGCTGTTCCCGATACTCATGTCATCAGGGACTGTACAAGGGGCGGAACAGGAACAGTACTTTTTGAGATAGCAAGGCAGAGTGATGTGGGGATCCGTATTGAAAGAGACAAACTTCCGGTTTCGTCAGAAGTCAACGGGATATGCTCCCTCCTTGGCTTTGATCCGCTTTATCTTGCATGCGAGGGAAGGGCGGTCGTGATAGTAAAAAAAGAAGACGAAGAAAGAGCGCTGTCAGCGCTTCGAAGTGTAAATGGATCAGAAGGTGCCTGCGTGATCGGAAGAGTCGTAAACGAAAACAAAGGTATCGTGACCGCGCTCACAACACTTGGAACAGAGGTCTTCATCCCCGAGCCCGGGAACGAGCTTCTTCCGAGGATATGCTGACAAAGGATCGGGCGGGTCCGGCAAAGACAGATCAACTATTGTTTCTTATCGCATCCTTTACGCATTCGACCTGGTTTCGAAGGTGCTTGTGCATCTCTTCCTTTACGGCGGTCTCGTTCTTTTCCGAAAGGTCCTTCATTATGGCCTCATGCTCGGCTATGAGACCTGAAAAATCCTCGATCCCCCGCAGATACTCAAATCTGAAGCGATACATCTGTTCCTTCAGGCCTTCGACCATAGCTACAAGCTTCGGATTCTTTGAGGCTTTGTAGATGACGGAGTGGAAATCCTCATCCGCCTGGGCGATCACTCTTACATCGCCTGTGGAGCAGGATTTTTTGAATTCCAAGAAGGCGTTTTCAAGCTCCTTGTAATCGGCATCAGTCATCCTCATGCACGCAGCCTTTACAGCAAGCTCATCAAGAGCGTCCCTGATCTCAAGCACATCAAAAAGATCCTTTTCAGTCATCTTTGCGACATGCGCACCGCGTCTTTCGACAATGACAGCAAGCCCCTCGTCTTCAAGGAGCCTTATCGCCTCTCTTACGGGAGTCCTTGAAACCCCGAGCTGTTTTGCAAGATGTATCTCCATCAGCCGCTCTCCGGGCTTCAAGTCGCCTCTCAAAATGGCATTTCTCAATGTATTTTTTACGACGTCGCGAAGCGGCATGTCAGTGTCTGCTTCAAGACGGAGTTTTTCAAGATTTCCCACGTTTTTTCCTCCGGTTAACTTTCTTCAGGTATAGCAGAAAAAGGCGCCCTCTATACCACCTTTTTCTGAGTACAGTTCAAAAAAGTCTTTTGCTTTTCTTTCATTATCAAATAATGAAAAGACAGTAGGACCGCTGCCTGACATCATTGAAAATAGGGCTCCCTGCTTTTTTGCATCCTCTTCAATATCAAGAATCTCCTTATGGTCCCGTGTACATACCTCTTCAAGGACGTTTTTGGTATTCTTGAAGAAGCTTGAAAGATCATTATCTTTGAGATAAGAGACAAGGGCTTTCGTATCGGGATGGCTCACTTCCTCTTTCAAGCTGTCATATTTCCCGTAGGCCTCTTTCGTCGATATCGGAAAGTCGGGCTTTACGAGGACGCAGGGCATCTTCGGAAAAGCTGTAATGTCAGAGAGCTTTTCGCCTATCCCTTCCGAAAGCTTTGTACCTCCCGAAAGGCAGTAAGGGATGTCTGCCCCGAGAGGGGTCGCAAGGCGCATCATTTCTTCGATAGAAAGTCGATCGTCACAGAACTTGTTTATTGCGCGCATCACCGCGGCGGCATCAGAACTTCCTCCCCCGAGTCCGGCAGCGGATGGGATATTCTTTTCAAGAGAGACAAAAAAGTGATCTCCTATCGAAAGGGCATTACGCATTATTTCTGCCGCCCTTAAGCAGAGGTTGTCGGCACCGGCCGGGATATCGGGTGAATTTCTTTTGGTCTTTATCTCAAGGCGGTCGCGATCTTCCTCTGTCGCGCGTACCGTGACAATGTCTGAAAGAGAGACGGAATGCATTATCATTGAGACCTCGTGAAAGAGGACCTTTTTTCCGTCCCTTGTCTCATCATGTGTTCCTGTGATATCAAGTGAAAGATTGATTTTTGCCGGTGCAAGATATTTGAACTCCATAACTCTTACAATTTAACAGAAAAATTGTATTTATTCAAGTGCAAAAAATCCGATCGACTACAGCTCTTAAGTAATTCATTTCGACGTCCGATATTATCAATGGAGCATAGTGTTTTTTAAAAACCAAGGAGGGTATTATTATGGCTGTTGAGAACATTGGCGCAGGATACAGCGCGCAGACCGTCAACACAAAGAACTACGGCGCAAAGGCGCGTGAAGGCGGAGCCGAAAAGACAGAAGGAACGCAGGATGTCTACGGCGAAGCAGCGGTTTACGAGAGATCCGCGGAGTCAAAGACAGTTTCCGCAAAGAACATGAATGTTGACAGGGATGCACTTGTGGCGCAGCTCAAGGCTGATTCCGAGGCGCAGGTCAAGTCACTCATGGATATCGTAAACAAGACCATATCCGGACAGGGCAAGGCTTTTTCGATGGCAAGCGGCGATGACATGTGGAAGTTCCTGGCATCCGGAAATTTCACGGTAGACGCTGAGACAAAGGCGCAGGCGCAGAAGGATATAGCAGAGGATGGCTATTGGGGCGTCGAGAAAACCTCTGACAGGATAGTCGATTTCGCGAAGGCTCTTTCCGGAGGAGATGAAAAGAAGGCAGATGAACTCATAGGCGCCTTCAAAAAGGGCTTTGAGCAGGCTACAAAGGCCTGGGGCAAGACACTTCCCGACATCTCGCAGAAGACCTACGACAGAGTCCTTGAAAAGATGGACAACTGGAAGAATGGTGTAGAGACCGAATGAAAAATTGACAAGAAAAGGGCGTCCGTGAAATACGGACGCCCCATTTTTTTGTTTTCAACTGTTTAGCTTCTTCTGGATCCAAGCGCGAAGACCTTTTTTCTTCTTGGGAGGCTCAGCCTTTCCGTGAAGCCCCTTGACCTGCGTTATATAAAGCCCTGAGACCATAGCCTTTACTTCCTTTTTTACGGGAACATTGTCAAAGATCTGCGGGTCGCAGATGAAAGACATTATCTTCGGACCGACCTTTGCCTTTACGATCGGAAGCTTCGCTGCTCTTGCGAGACGGCCCGCCTGGGCTATGGCCTGCGGAGGGAGCCCCGAGTCTTTCAGATGCATCTTTTTCTTGTCTATGACCAGAAGCGATACGGATTGGGCGGTCTGCCTTACGAGCTCGTCCTGTTCCGCCTTTCTTTTTTCAGCTTTTTTTCCGAGACGGTAGAGTATGATGATAGCTGCGACCATCGCAGCTGCTATTATTATGAGAACTATTGCCCATGCCGGCATATTATCACTCCTTAACAAAAAACAATCCTGCAACGGGTTTTGATTCTATCATTATAAAGATCAAAAAGCAACGAAAGGTCTTTATCTTGAATAACCTTTGTGTTAAAATCCTCACCGTTCGCCTTTTGAAACCTTTCAAAAGGACAGGAGAGATCTGATATGAAAAATAATAAAAAGCTAATAGCGCTTCTCGTTTCGCTCACGATCCCTGCGATGCTTTTTTCGGGCTGCGGCGGAGAGAGCAGTGGAAACAATACACCGCAAAGTCAAAGCAGCGGCGCTTACAAAAGCGAAGGCGTGGAAGAGGCGCTTTCCATGGTGACACTCGGAGAGTACAAGGGTCTCAGCGTCCGGGTTCCCGACGAGAACAGCGTGACTGAC
>CACYBK010000127.1 GCA_902772635.1 uncultured Lachnospiraceae bacterium
CTATTTCCGGAGGAAAAGCATGACTCATACAAACACCTCATTGATCGATCAAAAGCGGACAGCATTTCGTATTATACATCATAAGTTCTTTATTTGACAGACTTTATCTTCTTCCTGCACATATCGATGACTATCGAAAGTGCCTTCAGCCTTGCGTAATGCTTGTCATTTGATTCAAGGATGTGCCAGGGCGCGAAGGAGGTATTGGTCTTTTTCATCATCTCGTTTATGGCCCCTTCATAGAGATCCCATTTTTCACGGTTTCTCCAGTCCTCGTCAGTGATCTTCCACTGCTTCGCGGGATCGGCCTTTCGTTCATTAAATCTCTGAAGCTGAGTGTCCTTGTCTATCTGAACCCAGAATTTGATGACCACAGCTCCCCATTCCGTAAGTTCGTGCTCGAATTCGTTTATCTCATTATAGGCTCTCTGCCAGTCATTCTCCGAGCAGAAGCCCTCAAGCCGCTCTACCATGACGCGGCCGTACCAGGTCCTGTCAAAGATTGAAAAATGTCCGTCTCTCGGGAGTCTTGTCCAGAAGCGCCATAAATAATGCCTGTTCTTCTCATGTGGCTCGGGTGAAGCTATGGGCTGCACAACAAAGCCTCTGGGATCAAGAGCGGATGCGATCCTCTTTATATTGCCGCCCTTTCCCGCCGCATCCCAGCCCTCATAGGCAATGATCACGGGAATGCGCTTCCGATACAGCTTGTAATGAAGGTCGTGGAGCTCATCCTGAAGTTCGTCAAGCTTCTTTTTGTATTCCTCGTCTGTGACAGTCTTGTCGGAAAGGCTGATGTCCTTGAGGTCCGGGATTGGCTCAAGCGGAAATACATTCTGCCTGATAGGCGCAGTCTTCCCGTGATTCTTGAGTGCCGTGTCAATGCCTTGATTTATGAAAGAAAGTACCTGGTATACCGACCATTTTTTGTCATCGGTGTCTATGATGCACCAGGGAGAGGCACCGGTGTTCGTGTCATCAAGATACCTGTCGAAGGTGTCAAGATAAGCCTCGTAATTGTCGTTTTCACGCCAGTCATCCTTCGTCACTCTCCACTTTGTGTTCTTGTTCTCCTCGAGTTCCTTTAAGCGCTTCTTCTGTGCCTTTTTCCCGATATTGATGAAGAACTTCAATATCAGATAGCCATTGTCCGTAAGGCTTCTTTCGCAATTGTTGATGGAGGTGATCCGGTTTCTGTATTCATCATCGGAAAGCTTCCCCTTCATGACACAGTCCGTAACCTCTTTCATCCAGAAGCTGTCATAGAAAACGAACTGTCCCCCTTCAGGGATCTCCTTCATATAGCGGTAAAGGAAGGGATATCTCTTGTCCTCCTCCGTGATCTTTGAAAGATTGGTGACTCTGAAAAACCTGGGGTCGATATCCTTTATCACCTTTCCGATGATCGAGCCCTTTCCCGCGGCCCCCCAGCCTTCAAAGATCACCATTACGGGAAGACGGTTCTCCTTGATCTTCATCTGGTTTGAGAAGAGAAGGCCCCTCTGCTTTTCGATCTCATCCTCGAGCAAGAAGCCCTCCGGCATCATCTGAGCTGAAAAATTCTTCAACATGTCAATCCCCTTCCTTTCCGGCAAACGCCTTTTTCAACAAGTCTTCGGTTCTTTCAACTGCGCTCATTATTTTTATATTTTCAATGTCATTAAGGATCTCGGTGATCTCCCCTTTCAGATCGTCGGGATAAGAATAATTCTTCATGGATTCTGCTGTCGAATCCATCCTGTCATAATCCCTTTCATGAAGAGCTTCAAGAAGCGATGAAAGGAGCCTTTGAAGCTCATATCCTTCTATCTTTTGTAAGGCTTCATCTTCTTTTCGTATAGTCTTTGGCCTTTCCCTTAATGCAGTGCCTATAGCTTCTTTCGCCTTCAAAAGCCCGCCTCTCAGCGCTTTCAGCTTTTCAAGCGCCCCTTCTCTTTCTCCGGATGAAGCCAGCTTTTCCCCCTCTTCTGCCACAAGGGAAAGCGAGCTGTTTCCGAGCATCCGAAGATTACTCTTTATGGAATGCGCCAATATCCTGAAGCCGGAAAGCTCCCCGCCTTCACTTATCTTTGCTTCCTCATCCGAAAGGCTTTGCATTCTTTGATCTATATTATCATAAAAATCCGATAACGTATCAAGTACAAGACTATCCTCAATGAGAAGCTTTTTTGCCTCCGAAAGGTCAAAGCCCTCTATCGCGGGAAGATCCGGGGTTTCCTCCCCGGAAAGATATGCTTCATCCTTTTCTCTTTCCCTCACGATATCCTTCGGGAGATATCTCTCGAGGAGCGCAGAGAACGCCTTCATATCAACCGGCTTTGAAAGATAATCATCAAAGCCCTCTCTGATATAATCACTCTCGGCTCCGGCCACAGCATTTGCAGTAAGGACCACGACGGGAACTGACGCGTTCAGGTTTCCGGGAAGCCTCCTCATCCTGTGGAGGGTCTCGACCCCGTCCATTTTCGGCATCATATGATCAAGAAAGATAATATGATAGTTCTTTTCGCATATCATCGAAAGAACTTCCTCACCGCTGTTTACTGCATCAACCTCCATTCCGGTTCCCGAGAGAAGAGAGGTGAAGACCTTGAGATTGAGCCTGTCATCATCGCACACGAGGATCCTCGCACCGGGAGCATAGATGAGTGAGCTTTCCTTTTTCTCGTCCCTTTTTACCTCAACGACCTTGCTCTTTCCACCCATCTTCATGAGAGCCGGAGCTATTCCCTGTTTGATCTCAAAAGTAATGAGGGAAATCTCTTCCTCTTTGGAAAAGCTGACGCGGCCACCCATCAGATCAACAAAGGCCTTCGCAAGACTCACCCGAAGATCGCCTTCGGGAATTGCTCCTCCCGTATAGGCTATCCTGAAATTGAGATTTACGACCGCTTCCTCATCATTTCTCTCCCTCTCCTCTATGGAAAGGGTGACTGCGCCCTCCTTTGTAGCATTTATGGCCGCCGAAAGAAGATTTGAAAGGCTCTGCCGAAGTCGAAGATCATCACCGAAAAGGCTTCCCGGGATCCCTTCGTCGACTCTCGTCACAAAGAGAACTCCCTTTTCTGTCGCCCCCTGCATTACGATATTCTTCACATCCTCTGTCATGTCCCTGATATCATATTGTCCGAGAAGGAGGATCATCTTTCCCTCCTCTATCTTTGACATATCAAGGATGTTGTTCACTATGGAAAGAAGGGATGAGGCGACTGACTTGAGGTCATAGGCATAAGCCTTTATGAGATCGTCACGGGTTTCCCTCATGACCATTTCATTCATTCCAAGGACCGCATTTATAGGCGTTCTGATCTCGTGACTCATTCCGGCAAGGAACTCCGCCTTGTTTCTGGCGGCAATATCCGCTTCCTCCTTCAGCTTTTCCGAAGTCCGGAATCTTTCATACTCGCTCGACATATCGATGAACAAAGCCGCGTGTCCCTGAACCGCACCATTTGCCATGAAGTCCTGGACCTGCGCCCTGTAAATCCTGCCGTCTATCACCAGTGCATCCCTCCCGCCCTCATGGAATACTGAAAGGACGGCTTCATTTGACGGCCTTTTCGAAAGACAGGAAGTAAGGTCCGGGAAAAGAAGAGCAGCCTTGTCATTTATTTCTATTACTTTCTGCTCCCTGTCCGTGATCACTATGCCTTCATCAAAGGCCTTGATAACTCTTTCATGAGCGACATTCCGTCCGTTCAGTATCCCGCCTCTTCCGATCGCTATCATGAAGATGACGGCGCATATGGCCTCTGAGGCAGGAACTGTATCAAATATCCCGAAGAGATGAAGGTTGAATGCTATATATCCGGCTACCGGCACGCTCATTCCGACCGCTATCAGAATATAATTTCTGCTTCCATTCTTCTTTCTTCTTCTGATGACCTCTCTGAAAATAAGAAAGATCGAGGTAAACATCTCAAACAATATTGCTGCGATCTCGACATAGTAGAGGGGACCGTTCCCGTGTTTGAAGAAGCCGTTCACTGCCTCTTCCCCGTCATAATAGAGGTCATTTAAGTCCCATGTGAAGATAAGCACCAGCACCACGCTGTGCCATATGAAAAGCAGCACCTTCAGTATATCCGGAAAACGAAGACGGACATATCGGAACATGAAGAGCATGAACGAAAATGCGATATAAGAGCTTCCGATATATTCTATCCTTATGGCGTTCATGGCCGCTCTGACATCCTCTGAAATGAAGACCAGAAGATAACCTGTATTTACCATGAATGCGCAAAAGACTGTTGCCGAAAGTGATACCGTAAGAGGTGTCTTGTCAAGCCTTACCACATAGACAAGGGCAAAGGCTGTTATGAAGGTGACCACCATCTGGCAGACCTTAAGGACAGGCATAAGATCAGTCATCATCAGCCTCCTCCAGTCTTACCGAAAACGAAAACCGCGAGCCTTTCCCGTATTCGCTTTCAACCGTTATCCCGGAGCCCATCAGAGCAAGGTATTCCGCGGCAAGCGAAAGACCGAGTCCCGAGCCCTCAACCTCGTGGTTCCTCTGTTCCTCTATCCTCCTGAACTTTTCAAAAAGACTGTCGCGGTCGGCTTTTCTGATACCGATGCCGCTGTCCTCAACTACCGCTGAAAGAAGATAATATTTTTTTCCATCAAAAGGAGGCTGCTCCTCCAAAAGAAGAGAAAGTGCTACAAAGCCCTCCTCGGTATATTTTACAGCGTTTGAAAGGAGGTTGTTCATGACCTGCCAGAGCCTTAAGGCATCCCCCAAAAGTCGCTTCTTAAGGTCATCCGGTACTGCAAGCCTGAAGGAGAGCCCCTTTCCCTCGATAAGGGGACGGGCGATGTTCACGACATTTGAAAGAAGCTCGCCCAGATCAAAGGGCTCTATGCTGAGTGACAGTTCTCCCCTTTCGATCCTGGAAAGATCTTCTATTCCCGAAACCGTCTCCTTGAGCCGGGTGACGGCGTTTTTTATGTCATTCGAGTACTCGATCACCCTGTCTTCCTTTGCAAAACGCCTCATTTCCCGGTTGATGGCTTCAACCTGGTCAAGAGGCTTGATGATCTCTCTTGACATCTCCTGAAGGAAGACGCTCTTTGTGGAATTGATCCTGTCAGCCTCCTCCCTGAGCCTTTTCGAGTGTTCTATATGCTCATGCTCCTTTGTGACATCAAAGAGTATGAGCGCGGTTCCGCCGTCATCATCCCCTTCTCCGAAGACCATCGTTTCCGGTCGAAAGAACCTTCCGCCCTCAAATATCTCATCCTTTGTCTTTCCCTCTGACGCTCGAAGCAGCCGTTCGTCCAAAAGATGTGAAAACTCCTTCGTTTTCCTGACGCTTTGAAACAATTCCCGCGCCGAATCGTTTGCCTCCACAAGTCTTTTTTCGTTATCGATTATAATAACAGGCTCGTCCAAGGTCTTTATGATCCTGTCGTGGGCAAGATTCTTTCCGGAAAAGATACCCATATCCCTGATAGCGAGCAGAAAGAAAAAGGCAAGGAGCGCCTCTGACATGGGGATGGGATCAAAATTGCCAAATACCGAGAAAGCAAAGAGAACCTGCCCCGCTACTGATGTCAGAACTCCGATGAAGACGAGCCGCCTCGCCCGAAGGTCTTCCGACTTCCTTTTTTGGGCATAGATAAAATCTCTGGCGGAAAAAAAGACCATCAGAACAAGCTCCGTCAAAACGACAAGAGCCTCGATGGAATAGAATACCCCTGTCTCTTTTTCAAAGAAGCCGTTTGAAAGCGCGACTTTTGTATAGAAAAGGTTATGATACTTATAAGTCCAGACGAGGACCACGACAAAGATGTGCCAGGAGATGATGACTGCCGTGATGGGGCGGGGAAGTCTGATGCCCGAATAATGCAACACAAATATCATCCCTATCGCATAAGCAAAGGATGAGCCGACATATTCGAGCCTTACCGCGACCATCAGCTCCGAGATCTCCTTTGAGATGAGCTCCAGCAGATAGCCAAGGTTCATGAAGAATATGAAAGCCATATTCAGAAAGAGAAGCATTGATGTTCTCGTTCTGTCAAGCCGTACGAGATAAGCCATCGTGGAAATGCAAAAGACCGTGATGGCAACCTGAATAATTATTAAGGGCAGTCCCGCCTCAGGCATTGTCTTTCCCCGGCCCGACCGACTCCTCGATGCATTTCGCAAGGCGGTACAGAGCAACAGGCTTCAGGAAATACCCGTTGGGCTTCAGCTCGAGTATCTCCATTATCTTTTCCCTTTCCTTCATGCCTGTGAGGATGTAGACAGGAGCGTTGTGGTATGCCTTGCTGCATCTCAGCTTTTCAAGAACATCCCGCCCGTTCATACCCGGCATTTCATAATCCAGAAATATAACATCCGGAGAGTTCGTCTCGAGCTGAAACAGCGCCTCCTCCCCGCTTGTCGCCATATAGACATCATATTTGTCCTTGAATGCCTTCCTCATGGTGCGAAGGAACACGGGGTCATCATCTATGAAAAGGACGCTCGGAACCCGATCGCCCTTTGAGGGTGAAAAGAAAAAGAGCTTGTAGATCGACTTCAGTATATCCTCATCGTCTATGGGACGATATACCGTCTCTATCCCGTTTGATTCGATATAACCGGCAAAGGGCTTGTATTCCGCCTCTGTACCGATAGTCATGATGAGGGTCTCGGGATTGTTCCTGCGAAGATACGCAAAAATGTTCATTGCCGAAAGATCGAGCCTCTGCAAACACAATATAACGAGATCCGGCTTCATAGGCTTGATCGTAAACTCAAAGACCTTTTCGTCGGAGGAGCAGAGCTGAACCATACATGGAAGCTCGTTTCGATCACTTGAAAGGAGGCTGTACAGTGATTCCATCTGATTGTTCAAAACACCTGCAAGAAGGATCTTGTAGATTTTCTTCTGCATGAAGAAGCTCCTTTCAGTCTTCTATGGCAAGATAAGCAGCACCGTATATCCCGGCGTCATTTCCAAGCTTTGCAAGAACTATCTGTGTGTTCCTCACTGCATGGAAGGCATCTCTTTCGAATGTCTCCCTCACTCCGTCAAGGATGAACTTTCCTGCCTTTGAAACACCGCCTCCGATAAGGAAGGCCTCGGGGTTCACGGTATTTGCGACTACAGAGAGAGTATGTCCGAGCATGGAGAGAACTCTTTTTGAAACGCGAAGAGCAAGACCGTCTCCGGCCTTTGCAGCATCAAAAACGTCCTTCGCAGTGATATTTCCTTTGTCGTTTCGAAGAACACTGTTCTCTTCCGATGCCGCAAGCTCCTCCCTTGCAGCTCTGGCTATTCCGGTAGCTGACGCGTATTGCTCGATACAGCCGTGATTTCCGCAGCCGCAGGCGATCTTCTCTTCGGGATTTACAACAATGTGGCCTATCTCTCCGGCCGCTCCGTTCTGCCCTACGAGGAGCTTTCCGCCTATTACTATTCCACCGCCGATACCGGTTCCAAGGGTCACCATTACTATCGAGTCAAAGCCTTCACCGCCACCCTTCCAGTATTCGCCAAGAGCCGCTATGTTCGCATCATTGGCGGCTCTGACCTTCATACCGCAAAGCTTTGAAAGTTCCGCTTCTATTGGAACCACGTCCCAGCCAAGATTCACGCAGCGGTTTACTACGCCGCCGGGAAGAACAGCGCCCGGCACGCCTATTCCCACGCCAAGACAGTCGTCCTTTTTGATCTTCATCTCATCAAGCTTTTTTCCTATCCCTTCCGCAATGTTAGGAAGTATATAGGCACCGTTGTCCCTTCTGTCTGTCTTGATTTCCCACTTTTCAAGGAGCTCGCCGTCCGATGTGAATACGCCAAGCTTACAGGTAGTTCCGCCAAGATCCGCACCGATCACATATTTTTTCGCTGCCATTTTTTCCTTCCTTTCGTAAAATTATATTTATCAAAGGTTTTCATTATCAAGGTTTGTATCCTGTCCAGGCGGTCCGCCGGAAGTCATATTTTCGTCGTCACCCGTCTGCTGAGGTTCTTCCACCGGCGGTGGTTCCGACGTTTCCTCAAGATCTTCTGCTCCCGGCACATCAGGCTGTGCCTCCGGCTCAGAAGGCTGCATCTCAGAGGTCTCGTCTGAAATTATCATGGTTCCGGGAACTGAAGAACTCTCTGGTGAAGAGGATGCTTCAGAACTGTCCGATGAAGAAGACGCGCTGTCCGATGAGAGATTTTCAAACTCCTGCGTCTCAGGGCCTCTCACCTCAAGCGGATCGAGGAACGGCAGATATCTCTTCCCCTCATGAAGCGGCACCATGAAATCATGCCAGATATGAAGCGGGAAGAATGCACCTGATATCTCCTCGATATTCTTTGGAATATCAAAGCCGACCCAGACCGCCGTAGTATAATATCTGGTATATCCGACAAACCATTTGTCTCTGTTATCGGTGGTGGTCCCGGTCTTACCCGCGGCTACCTGTCCCGGTATCTCGAAGCCTCCGCCCGTACCGTCTATCATAGCACCTTCGAGAATGTCTGTCATCTTTCTCGCTGCTGTTACTTCATATATCTTTGTCTCCGAGCGGTCAGAAACATACAGCTCTTTTCCCTCAGCATCCGTGATCCTGATGACGCACGTCGCCTCCCTTGCGCTCCCGTCGTGCTCCAGACAGGAATAACCCTTTGCCATCTCAAGCACGTTCACCCCGTGTGTGAAGCCTCCGATACTGGCCGCCATCACCCTGTCAGAGGGATCCAGTCCGTAAAAGCCCAGCTTTGAAAGATAGGAGAAGCCTACCTCAGGCGTCAACTCTTTGAAGATATTCCAGGCCACTGTATTTTTTGAAACCTCAACTGCCCTTCGAAGAGTGATCTCGCCTTGATAGATATCATCCGAGTTCTTTGGTCCATCGTCGGTCTTCTCGTCAATTAGCAGGGTATCTGCCGTATATCCCCTTTCAAGCGCCGGAGTGTATACAAGTAGCGGTTTTATGCAACTGCCGGGCTGGCGGTAGCTCTGATAAGCCCTGTTTATGGTCATTCCCTTCACATCCTGGGAACGCCCTCCGACTATCGCCTTCACGAAGCCGGATATATTGTCAATGCAGGCTGCTGCTCCCTGGAACTGAAAGCTTCCGTCCTCTCCCTTTTCCTGATCGACCGAAAGCAGGTTGTCGATATTATCCTGCAGAGATTTTTGAACATTCAGATCAAGTGATGTATAAATGCGATAGCCCCCGGTATATAGTCTCGCGTTGCACTCCCTGTACTTTTCATTGTAGGCACTTTCATATTCCTTTCTGTCATCTGCGGAAAGAAAATCATTCCTGAATTCAAAGCCCTCGCTCCTCATTATCTCCCTGACAGCGCAGTACAGGGTGAAGCTTTTGGCATAATTATTATTTACCTCAGGAGTCACGTTCAGCACTATCTGCTGCGCCATTGCCTCGCCAAAAGTCCTTTCGGAAATGACGCCGTCGGAGAGCATGTTCTTGAGTATCCTGTCCCTTCGCGCTATGGTATTTTCCGGATGAACGAGGGGATCATAATAGCTCGGACGGTTCGGGATCGCCACAAGGTAGGCGATCTCCGAGAGCGTGAGTTTTCCCGAGCCCTTGCTGAAATATTCGCGGCTCGCGGCCTCTATCCCATAGGTTCCGTTGGCAAAATATATATTGTTCAGGTAGAACTCGAGTATCTCATCCTTTGTATATTTCTTTTCAAGTTCTACCGCGATATATATCTCCTCGACCTTCCTCTCCCAGGTCTTTTCCGTGGTGAGATATATATTTCTCGCAAGCTGCTGGGTGATAGTCGATGCGCCCTCTGTGACATGTCCGTTCCTCATCATGGCAAGGACTGCGCGGACTATCGCGGCAAGGTCAAAGCCGTGATGGGAATAGAACTTCTTGTCCTCTATGGATATCACGGCCTGCTTCACATATTCCGGTATCTCTTCTATGGGAAGATAATAAACGTCCTTCTCTCCCTTCAAAGTCGCTATGACATTTCCATTCGCATCATAGGCGATCGAGGTCTGGGCCTTCCGGAAGGTTTCCTTTGTGGAGCTTTCAACAAGCTCTATAGCCTGGTTTCGAAGATCACTGACCTTTTTCGCGTAACCGCCGAAATAATACCAGCCGAGCACAACAAGGACAAAACCCATTAGAAAAAGCTGCACAAAAAGAAAGACACGAAGTCCCTTGTGCCGCCTCTTTTTCTTTTTCTTTTTTGTCTCCTGCTTTTCTATAGCCATCGCTCTTTTTGTGCTATAATCCGATAGAATGTTTTCATTATAGCATTTATAAAGCCTTCGGGAGGAAATCAGAATGAAAAAAGAAGAATTTGTTGCCCTTCGGTCCGGGGAGACCGCGTCACTTTACACACTTTCTAACAAAGATATGACAGTTACAGTGACCGATCTCGGCGCAACGATAATAGACATTATCTGTCCCGACAAAAACGGTGCCATGGCGAATGTCAATCTGGGCTACGGAAAGAAGGAGGATTATCTTTTGAACTCCTGCTGCTTCGGAGCAGTAGTCGGACGTTGTGCCAACAGAATAGGAGGAGCTGCCTTTTCTATCGACGGAAAAAAATATGAGATTGAAAAAAACGACGGGGAAAACAACCTTCACAGCGGATCAGACCGCTGGTATCAAAGACTCTGGAATGCAACGGTTCTGTCCGAAAGCAGCATTTCCTTCTCCCTTGACAGCAAGGATATGGACCAGGGCTTTCCGGGAAATCTGAGCGCTTCGATAGTGATCTCACTTTCGGACGACAATACCCTCATCTTTGATTATTCTGCTATCTCTGACAAAAAGACCATCTTCAATCCCACCTTCCACGGATATTTCAATCTTTCGGGGGAAGGAAAGGGAGATATACTTTCTCATGAACTTATGATATACGCTGATGAACTCACCTATGCCCCGAAGGGTTCCATACCGAACGGTGAGATAAGGAATGTCCACGGCACTCCCATGGACTTTACATCATTCAAGACAGTCGGGAAGGATATCGGAGAAGATTATGACCTTTTGAATTTTGCAGGCGGCTATGATCACAATTACATCATGAGGCGCGGACAGGAGGAAAGGGAGATCCCGCTTGACTGCAACGGTCTCTCCATCTTCAAAAATGCTGTTCTCTATGACCCGATCTCAGGCCGCAGGATGGAGGTATTTTCCGATATGCCGGGCCTTCAGGCCTATTCCGGAAATTTCATAAGAGATGCTTTCGGGCGAAACGGTGAGCCTTATCACTCACATTCGGGGATAGCCCTTGAGACGCAGTTTTATCCAAACGCAGTAAATATCCCGGCTTTCCCTTCACCTTTGATCGAAAAGGATGAAGAGGTCTTCCACAGGACCGCTTACAGATTCTCAGTCTGATTTCGGATATTCTGTTTTACGATATCCTCCATAGAGATCAGGATGATATTTTTGATGGCGTTTGCCGCAGTGACGGCGGTATCGTGAAAGCCATTGTTTGAGAAGGCGATGTAGTAATCTACCTCGCCTTTTTCTCTTACCTTTTTTGTAAGGTCGATAAGCCCCTTCAGAGAAGCCATATCCACGGGCTTGTTTTCCCCGATATAGCAGCGTCCGAAGATGAGCGAGCTCTTCTCATCCTCTGTCGTTCCGGAGCAGACAAGGTCAAAGTCGGCAGTTGTCTTCTTTTCATCGTCGTTCACCCACCAATTCCCGACAGCATTCACAGTGACCGGAAGCCCCATTCCGCCGCCTTTGACAAACTCCTTGCAGATCTTCACGAATACCTCCCGGATGAATGAATCGATCCCCGGCATCACGCATTCATCTATAAATTCGTCGATCCTCCCGGAATAGATATAATCCATATGAGGCGCAACAAACCTGTACCAGAAAAGATCGAAGGTATTTACGATCGAATACCTCGTCTTTCTCCTGTTGTTCGGCTCCGTGACGGGATTCTCCTTCACAACGAAGTCAAGGTTCATCAGAGTATTCATGTAGGGCACCACTATGTCCTTCGGCTTCTTCACGGCAGCGCTGATCTCATTCACTCTTGAAAGCCCTCTGGCCAGAGTGGCAAGTATCCTGTTGTAATAGGATTTCTCCCGAAGATCGATCTCGAGAATGTCCTCGGGAAGAGTTCCTACAGCCTCATTCGAAAAAATAAGCGCCTTCACTCCTCTTTTGATCATAGGTTCTATCGAATCCCTGCTGTATTCCTCCGCAAGGATCTCAAGCTCCCGCGGGATGCCTCCCGAAAGCCCGTACAAAAAGACCTGCTCCTCTGTCGCAGCTCCGGTCAAAAAGTCCTTCACGGAATAAAAGCTCATGGGCTTTAGCGTCATCCCTCCGTAATAAGCCTTTGTCCAGCGCCGCGTCCCCTTCTCGCTCCCCATCACCTTGTCCATTGAAAGAAACGAATCGCATGAAAAAATAATGCTGATCTTCGTCTCACTCCATCTCTCCATCACAAAGTCATAGAGTATATCTTCAAAGGCACTGTCGGCACGCATCAGCGAGGGGGCATCGTCTACTACAAGGGTGAATTCACTTCCGCCGGCTTCCTTTTCAACCAGAGTAAGAAGCCTAGTAAACCGCTCAGAAAGACTCTTGCCTTTTTCCTCCCCCTCAGGAAAGACTCTTCTTTTCGTAGCAGCGAAAAACTCCGCCTCAAGAAGCGCTTCCTCGTCGTCGTCCGTTGTCGGATAGGCGCAAAAATAAAGCCCTTTATTATCTGCAAGAAACTCCTTCAAAAGAGAAGTCTTTCCTATCCCGCGTCTTCCCTTCAGGACAAAAAGCCTCCTCTTGTCAGAGACACTTCCTGCGAATTCCCTCAATTTGAACAGTTCTTCAGATCTTCCGATAAACATAAAAATAACGTCCTTCAGCTAAAAAACCATAAGCCCACGGACGCAATTGTAATATGTTTCAACTAATGATTTCAACCACAATTATTTTGAAAATCTTGTGGTTTATTCAGGTCTTTCCTTGACGATCATGAGTTTGACTCCCGAAACATCCTTTACAAAGGCCTTTTCATTCTCCTCAAAGGTAATGTCATTGTCAACTGACCTCGCTGTCCACTCCATTCCGTCGAGCCGCACCTTTCCGGTCTCAGCCATGTTGTCGACTCTCTCGAGCACAAGGACCTCCTTGCCCTTTGTCGCCTCGTAATTCGTCGCCATCTTTTTTGAGTTCAGGTACTTGACGGCAAGCGGTCTCGTAAACCAGAGAAGGACAACGGTGACTGCGAGAAACAGAACTATCTGAAGCCAGAGCGGACCGTTAAAGAGCGCAACAATAAGCGCTGCGAGAGCTCCTCCGGCGACCCATATTGTAGTGAGCCCCACAGTTGCAAGCTCAAATACCAGCATCAGTATCATCAACACAAGCCAGAAGATATCAAGATAATCCATAAAACACCACCTTTCTCAAACGGCCCTTACGCGGCAGAAGGCGCTGACCGTGCCAGGACCTTCTTCCTGCAGTGGAAGTAAGCTATGAAGAGGAATATGTCTGCAAGCAACCATGCAGTGGGGCTTGCAAAGCAGGCACCCGGATAGCCGAATATGGGAACTGCGATAAAGGCGACAGCCGCGCGTCCTATCATCTCCATCACACCGGCAAGGACCGCAAGTCCGGAAAAGCCCATGCCCTGGATAAGAAACCTTACTATGTTCACAAAGGCAAGGAGTATATAGAATGCGGAATTGATCGAAAGGTAGATCCACCCGTATTCCATTACCTCTGCCCTGTTGGTCACGCCTGATTCTATGAAAAGTCCTGTCAGCTGCCTTCCCAGGAAGAACAGGATCAGAAAAGCAATTACCGAATAAATGATGCCCAGTATGCCGGCATCCTTCATTCCCGTGTTCAGGCGCTCCCCCTTGTTCGCCCCCACATTCTGACCGCCGTAGGTCGTCATGGTTGCGCCAAGTGCATCAAAGGGACAGGAGAAAAATACAGTGACACGGATCGCTGCCGTATTTGCGGCAACTATCACGGAGCCAAGCGAATTCACTGCGGTCTGGAGTATGACTGAGCCTATGGCCGTGATGGAATACTGAAGCCCCATTGGAAGACCGGCAGAGAGAAGGACCTTGAAATAACCCTTCCTCTTTTTCTTATGTCTCTTTTCCACATGAAGATAAGGAACTCTTCTTTTGATATAGATGACACAGAGAATGCCCGATACCGCCTGGGATATCACGGTAGCAAGGGCTGCACCGATGACACCCATCCCGAAAAAGATTATGAAGATCAGGTCAAGGGCGATATTGATACCCGAGGCTATGATCAGGAATACCACCGGAGCCTTTGAATCCCCGAGAGCACGGATAGCCGATGAGGTGAAATTGTAAAGATAGATCACCGGTATCCCGAGAAAGATCGTGAAGATATAGGAGAAGGCGTAATCAAAGATATTTTCGGGAGTATGCATCGCAGTCAGTATAGCCTTTGACAACAGGCAGACCACTACCGTCATTACTACTGCAAAGAGTGCGGTCAGGATCGCGCCATGATGATAATAGCTCTTCACTCCATCATAATCCTTCGCTCCGAAGCGCTGTGAGATAGGAATGGCAAAGCCGTTCACGACACCCATGCAAAAGCCTATGATCATGAAATTTATGGAGCCTGTGGAGCCTACTCCTGCAAGAGCGTCGACACCGAGAAAGCGCCCGACTATCAGTGTATCCACGAGGCTGTAGAACTGCTGAAAGAGCATTCCTCCGAGCAGAGGCACAGCAAAAGAAAGGATCAGCTTCATGGGCGATCCCGTTGTCATATCGCTTACTGCTCCCTTTTTCAGGGCTTTGGCCGAAACCTCATTTTCCTTCATCAAAAAATCCGCCTCATTACTTGTGATAGAGCTTTCTGGTCTCGTACTGTGCCTCGCAGGTCATATTGATACCGAGATTTTTCAGCACATTTGAATCCACCGTTGAAAGTATGACCGATGAATGTGCCTCCAGTCCCGAAAGCTGCGGAACACAGTCAAGAGCCTTTTTTGCATTCTCATTGTTTACTGCCGTGACAGAAAGCGCTATCAATATCTCGTTCAAATGCAAAAGGGGAGACTTGTCATGCAGGCACTCCCTCTTCATGTTCATCATAGGCTCAATGAAATCAGCCGGTATGAGCTCCACCTCGTCATCGATCCCCGCAAAATCCTTTAAGGCATTAAGGAGCAATGCGCTTGTGGCACCAAGCAGACGGGAGGTTTTGCCTGTAAGAACTCTTTTGTCCGGGAGCTCGAGTGCTGCTGCAGGACCGCCCGTCTGTTCCGCCTTGATGTTCGCCGCGGCGACCACCGGTCTGTCAGCTACAGATATACCTGCCTTCTTCATCAAAAGCTCTATGGTCTTCACCGGACCGTCGCCGGCGTTTCCTTTTCTGTATTCGCACAGGGCACTGTAGTAGCGTCTGATGATCTCCTGGCATGCTTCGGCACGGACAGCCTCATCATCCACTATGCACTTTCCCGCCATATTGACTCCCATGTCGGTGGGCGACTTGTAGGGCGAGACTCCCTGTATCTTTTCAAACATGGCATTGAGTACAGGGAATACCTCTATGTCACGGTTGTAATTCACCGTGGTCTCACCGTAGGCCTCGAGATGGAAGGGGTCTATCATATTCACATCGGAAAGGTCCGCTGTTGCAGCTTCATAAGCGAGGTTTACCGGATGGTTCAACGGAAGATTCCAGATGGGGAAGGTCTCAAACTTCGCATAGCCTGCCTTCACGCCTCTCTTGTTTTCATGATAAAGCTGGGAAAGACATGTAGCCATCTTTCCGCTGCCGGGTCCCGGAGCAGTGATCACTACAAGGGGATGCGTAGTCTCGATATAATCATTTCTCCCGAAGCCTTCATCCGAAACTATGAGGGCTATATCCGAAGGATAATCGGGGATCGGATAATGCCTGTAGCACTTGAGTCCGAGAGCCTTCAGCTTCTTTTCATATGCTATGGCCGAGGGCTGCCCGGAAAACTGGGTGAGGACGACCGCGCTCACGAAAAGTCCTTCCTGCGTGAAGGCGTCCACAAGCCGGAGGAGATCCATATCGTATGTAATCCCAAGGTCGCCTCTGACCTTGTTCTTTTCAATATCTCCGGCGTTTATCGCCATTACGATCTCGGCCTGATCCTTCAGTTCCTTCAGCATATGGATCTTGCTGTCAGGGTGGAAGCCCGGGAGCACACGGGAAGCATGGAAGTCGTCGAAAAGCTTTCCTCCGAACTCAAGATAAAGCTTTCCTCCGAACTCTCCTATCCGCTTCCTGATCTGCTCGGACTGCATCTTGAGATACATATCATTGTCAAAGCCGCTCTTTTGCATCAGTTCATACCTCACATCATAATATTGTCAGAACCCTGCATAGATCAACGCCACATCACCGTAGCCGTCTCCGTAAGCGCCGAATATTATCACGGAAAAGATGAGCGCATAGCATATTGCCCACTTCACCGGAGTCTTCATAGTGAAGAGTTTTTCAACATCAAATCTGTTCTTTTCCTTCAGAAGGTCGATCAGAAATACCACGAAAAGTCCAACTCCGATGGCGAGATAATCCATGGCATCGATCCGAAGATCAAGGAAGGCCTGGGCCGATACGCCGTCAAAGAAGCCGCCCTTGAATATGCTTCCTATCATCGAAAGACCTTCCGAGAGATTGTTCGCTCTGAAGATGGTCTCTCCGATGAAGATCAATGCAAGGACCTTTACTGTTCTTATCGCAATGTACCAGGGAGCCTTGACATTCACATGGATCTTCTTCATCAGCTTGTGCCAGGGCTGCTTCGTAGAGGTCTCAAACAGGATGAGCACGAAATAATACATCCCGTAAAAGATGAAATTGTCACCGCTCCCGTGCCAGATACCGTTACAGAGCCAGACGGGGAAGAGGCAGAGGACGGAAACGACGAAATTCGTAAACCATCTCCCGAACTTCTTTCTTCCGAAGACCATCCATTTTTTTACAACCCCTGAAACCGATATGGGATAGAAGATATATTCTCTGAACCAGGCACCGAGCGAGATATGCCAGCGCTTCCAGAAGTCCGACGCATCCTCGGAAAAGAAGGGCTGGCGGAAGTTCTCCGGCAATTTGATCCCAAAGCACCATCCCGAGCCTACGACTATATCCATTACTCCGGAGAATTCCAGATAGAGCTGGAAGGTATACATGATCGCACCGCATACGATCATGAAGCCGTGGTAATTCTGATAATTGTCAAATATCGTACCTACAGCAACTGACAGCCGGTCAGCGATCACCAGCTTTTTGAAAAGCCCCCAGGCTATCCGGACCGCGCCCTTTTCAATATTGATGAGGGAGATGTTTTCAAATTTGAAAAGCGTCTCCCTGATCTCGGGCTGCCGGAGTATGGGACCTTCGACTATGACCGGGAAAAAGGTGAGGAAGAGAGCTGTATGCTCAAGCTTTTCATTAGTCTCGGTCCTTTTCCAGTAAACATCCAGAAGATAGCCTGCTGCCGCCATGGTATAAAACGAGATCCCGATAGGAGCGGTAAGCCCCAGCGGGAAGTATTTGAAGCAGGCAAGGGCGCCAAACAGCAATATGAAGGGTACAAAGAAAAAGACCTTCTTTTTCTTCTTTTCAATGAGCTTTGCCGCAAAGTGGGTGACAAAGATCGTGATGATCGGGACAAGTACCAGAAACCGGCTCAGCACAAAGAAATAAAAAAGGCTGATCAGAGTGAGTACCTTTCCTCTGAACCTTCTCGGAGTCAGGGCGTATATAATGATCGAAACGGGGAGAAAGATGAAGCAATAGAATGCCCCCGAATACATTTTCCCGCCCATCAGGCCTTCTTTCTTTCGATCATCTGAAGCATCGCATCTACTGAATTGAAGTTTTCGGGAAGCATATCGGTGGGCGTGATCTTCACATCAAACTCTGCCTCTATCTCCGCGACTATTGTTATGAGTCCGAAGGAATCGATGAGGTGGTCATCTATGAGCGCCGTCTCTTCCTCGTACTCGACACCGTCATTTACATTGTTAAGGATCTCAAGCAGTTTTTCTCTCATTTCAATTCTCCTTCCTGCGTTCCATATGAAAATCTGTTGTTTCTCTCATCTCACGGGCAAGAGACAATTCTCCTCCCGATAGTATGTATACCGCCGGAAGCTCATGACTCAAAAACAATGCCATGCCCTCGTCCGCGGAATACGCGCCTGCCTTTTCAAATATGAGCCTGTCTCCTATCCTGATATCGGAAAGCGGGACATTTCTTACCATCACATCATTTATGGTGCAGAGTATTCCTGCTATGGACCAGGTCTTTTCCTCTCCCTGCCTTGCGGGAACCTGCGTGAT
The DNA here is from genome assembly GCA_902772635.1 of uncultured Lachnospiraceae bacterium. Taxonomy (GTDB): domain Bacteria; phylum Bacillota; class Clostridia; order Lachnospirales; family Lachnospiraceae; genus RUG306. Next base: position 18,280 of record CACYBK010000127.1, read on the forward strand.
GCAGGGAATGCTCATTCCGCCTATCTGTCCGTCATACTGGAGCTGATGTATTCCTCCGTCCGTCAGAAGATAATTCACTCCTTCATTGCTCTTCTCGTCCATGACCTCGGTCACATAAAAGCCTGTTTCCGCGGAGAGAAACCTCCCGAGCTCTATCGTAACGGGAGCGGTTTCAGACGCTTCACAAACCGCGTTTTCAAAAATCTCCCATTCCTCATCACTTATCGTCTGCCTTTTGTCATGTACGAAATAACTGATGAAAAGACCGGGTCCGTATTCTATCCTCTCTATGGGAACACCATATTCCTCCTTCAGTTCCTTAGCAAAAGAGGCAACGGATGAAAGCTCTTCGGCCATTTTCTTGAAATTGTTTTTCTGAGTGCCGGGGAAATAGTGGATGCCGGCTATCTTTACGAAGGGATCCCTTCCTTCGGATGCTATCCTTTCAATGACCTCTTGCTCCATCCCGAACTTGTTGCCGGAGGTGAGTCTGGGATAAATAAGGACGGTCCGCTTTGCCTCATGCGCAAGTTCCCGAAGCAGGAGGAACTGGTGATATGACTCCGCCGTAAAGACAGGAAGGACCTCATTTTCATCGAATATCCTTTTTGTCTCCTCAGGTTTTTTGATAACTCCCGAGATAAACATCTTTTCCGGCCGGACACCGCATTCCTTTGCGATCAGGTATTCGCCGAAGGAGCAGATCTCAAACCTGTCCACAAGAGGCTTCATCCCGTTTATAAGAAAGGGATTTGCCTTTATCGCAAAGCAGACTTCGGCTGAAGAAGGAAGGTGCTTTCGAAGGGCATTGACCTTGTCTGAAAGTCCGTCAGTATCATATATGTAAAAGGGTGTCTTTAATCGTTCAGCTGCTTCAAAAACCTGCTTTTTCATTCAGAACCTTTCTGTCTATCTTTCCGTTGTGGTTAAGGGGCATCGAGTCAAGCATAATGAACCTGTTCGGTATCATATATGCCGGGAGCTTTTCATTAAGAGCCTTCCTTACTTCCTTCCTGTCTGCTGTCCCGGTATAGAAGCAGACAAGCATTCCGTTTTCCTTGTTGAAGACACAGGCGGTCTGACTCACGTTTTCAGCCTTTGATATAGCATTTTCTATCTCTTCAAGTTCGATCCTGTGCCCCATGCGCTTGATCTGGAAATCCTTCCTTCCGGCGAAATAGAGCTGCCCGTCCTCCTTGTAGGACGCAAGATCGCCTGTCCTGTAAGTAAATTCTTTTGTCCCGTCTCCCGTATCCATCATGAGAAAGGCCTTGTTTGTCTCTTCATCGCTTCCGAAATAGCCCTTTGTCATGCACTCTCCGGATACGCAGATCTCTCCCTCTTTGTCCTTTTCATGAATAATATTTCCATCCTTGTCCGCGATGAAAACCTTTCTTCCCGGAAAAACCTTGCCGAGAGGGAGCTTTGATTCTGTCGAAAAATCCTTCGGCATCTCATAATATGTACAGTTGCAGGTGATCTCGGTGGGACCGTAGAGGTTCACATATTCTGTATCAGGAAGCGCCTTTCTCCAGATATTGAGCTGCTTTATCGGCATTGCCTGTCCCGAGAAGAGGACCTTTCTGACCTTGTCCGGGACACGGTAGGAAAAGATATCCATGCCCGAAAGGATCGAAAGCGCCGGAACAGCCCAGATGAGTATCGTGATATCGTTGTCGCAGAGGAAGTCCATGAGCTTCGGCGGGACACTGAAATAGTCCTTATGTATCATCACGAGGGTCGCACCGGTCTTTGCTGATGAATAAAGATCCTTCACTGATATATCAAAATCAAGCGGTGCCTGGTTTCCGATCCGGTCCTCCTCCCTGATCCCGAAGATATCAACGAAGTCGTCAATGAATTTCATGACAGAATTCATCGGAACCACGACTCCCTTCGGGGTACCTGTCGTTCCTGATGTGAACATCACGTAGAGAGGATCATCAATAGCAGCAGAAGCCTTCCGCTCTGAAAGCAGCGCCTCGTCTTTAACTCCCGAGTCTCTTAAATCCTTTGCGTTTAATATCTTTCCCGAAAAGCCTGCTTTTTCAAGCTTTTCCATTCCGTCGTCATCAGTGATCACAGCCGGGGGAGTAAGGACATTTATTATCTTCATGAGGCGCTCCGCGGGCTGCTCCTGAGACACGGGAACATAGGTGCCTCCGGAATAGACTATCCCGTAAAAGCAGGATAATGTGAGCGCGCCCTTTTCCATGAATACCGGTATGAAGGAATGTGCTTCCACTTCCTTTGAAAGTGCTGTCCCTATTGCTTTTGCATCGCGAACCAGTTCTTCAAAGGTCAGGGTATAGTCAGGTCCCTCAACAGCATTTTTTTTTGGATTTCTCCTGCAGGTTTCTTCGATGTAATCCGTCACCCGCCGTATATCTTCAGCCATTTTTTCCCTTTCCGGAATAAGACAAAACTCATCAAAACACAATCTGTTTCATTATAGGAACTTACACTTTTTTTTGCAACACAAAGACAAATATGCGATGATTGAAGTCGGAGGTTTTCATTATGGAAGTTACGCTGAAAAAAGGCGGCGGCCGTGCCTTAAAAAGCGGCGGCGCGTTTGTATATGATAATGAGATAGACACTCTCAAGGGAGACTTTGAAAACGGGGACATCGTGAAGGTTCTCGATTTTGACGGCTACTTTTTAGGCTACGGCTTCATCAATACGAACTCAGTCATCAGGATAAGGATGCTGTCACGCTATCGGAAAGAGCCGCCCGATGAAAAGTTTTTCAAGGAAAGAGTCAAAGCCGCGTGGGAGCTTCGAAAGGCCGTCATTGATACCGGTTCCTGCAGGATCATCTTCGGAGAAGCGGACTTTCTGCCCGGACTTACGGTGGATAAATACGAGGATATACTTGTCTTTGAATGCCTCGCCCTTGGGATGAAAAAGCTGCTCCCTGTCGTGATCCCCGCCCTTCTCTCGGTTCTTTCAGAGGATGGGATCGATATACGCGGTGTGTATGAGCGGAGTGACGCCCCGGTCATCAAAAAAGAGGGGCTTGAGCCGGCAAAAGGCTGGTACTTTAAAAAAGAACCCGATGATGATATCCCGACAAATATCGTCATCACTGAAAACGGGATCAGATACAAGGTGGACTTTGAGAACGGCCAGAAGACAGGCTTCTTTCTTGATCAGAAGAACAACAGAAGATTGCTCCATGACCTGGTGGAGAAACTTAAGCAGAACGGCGATTCGGTGTCAGTCCTCGACTGCTTCACACATATGGGGACTTTCGCGCTGAATGCCGCAAAGGGCGGCGCTGACAAAGTCATCGCTCTTGATATTTCATCAACAGCGATAGAGGCCGCAAGGGAAAATGCTTTGATGAACGATCTTTCTGACAGGGTTTCTTTAATTGAATGCGATGTATTTGAAAAACTCCCGCAGCTCATATCGGAAGGGGAAAAATTCGATATCGTCGTTCTCGACCCTCCGGCATTTACGAAGTCAAGAGAGGCTACAAAGCGTGCGATCGCCGGTTATCGCGAGATCAATATGAGAGGACTTTCTCTCGTTCGTGAGAGGGGTTTCCTTCTCACCTGCTCCTGCTCACACTTTATGACAAATGAGCTTTTCACGAAGATGATGCGCGAGGCTGCAAAAGGCGCAAAAAAAAGGATAAGGCAATTATCCTTTTCGCAGCAGGCTCCGGACCACCCCGTTCTCATAAATTCGGAAGAGAATTCGTATTATCTCAAATTCTTCATTTTCCAGGTGATGACGGAGAAGTAGAGCCCTTTCTTTCCATCCGAAAGACTCTGAGTGTTTCATCGGGAAGGAACTCGTAGCCAAAGATCATCCTCCCACCGCCCGGCATCGCAAAAACGCCTTCGCATTTTTCTATGGGCCAGTACTCGGGCTTGATAGTAAATTCCCCTTTGGAATAATGGATGCCACAGATATTCTTTATCACAAAGCTTCCTATGGCAGTGAGATATTCAGGGGTGTATGCCCCCTTTCTTTCGCAGAGAAGAAGGAGCTGCCTGAAGGCTTCTTCCTTGTAACCGGCCTTATAAAGAGTTTCCGGAAGCATAGATATGGCAAGCGGACCAAGCGAAGCAGAGGAGAACGAATCCTGCGAAACGATGGTCAGAAGTCTCTCTCCCGCCTCCCTTTTTGTGATATAAATACCATCAGCTGCAGGCAGAAGTTCAAAGGCAAGCGCCCTGATAAGCGCATCAACAGGCAATAGTGAAAGATCCTCTTTTTGAGCGAAAGCATAGCGGTAGGCTTCAAGAGCTCCTTCGCTTACTTCATGAAAATGCTCTATGTCCTCAAGAAACTCCGCTCTCATCACGCTTTCAAAGGATACATATCCCGCAAGGGTCCTTGCGATATCCTCCAGCATCCTCCCTGAATGGCAGAGATATGCGGTTCCCATATCCCTGTATCTGTCAGCCAGAACACTTCTCTCATTTGCGGGCGGAAGATCGTCAGTGCTGTCACCAAGCGGAATCCCGAAGTCGACAAGGTACTTCGCCTTCGGATTCTTCTTTCTTTTGAAGCTGGAGCTCATGCCCGGGATCACTGAAGGAACAGCGGCTCTCTTTTCAAGATAGGAAAACCACCTCTTCATCAGGTCATAGTTTTCGAGAAGGACTTTGGCATCTCCCGTGATATCATATATCCTGTAGGAAGCCTCAATGACAGAATCCCCCCAGCCCGCGTTCTGGAACAAAAGCTTTTTTTCCTTTCCCTTTGGATGGGGCGAAGGATTTGTATTACTCAGATTTCCGCTTCCGCTTTGCCATTCAAAGACCCGCTTCAAGTAAAGCCTCATTTCATCCTCGGATTCCATGAGATCAAGTGCGCCGCGCGCTGCAGCAGAGAGGTATATCATCTTTCCGGCGCCATTACCTCTTGCAGAATAGCCGTCAGAAAAAAGCCCTGTGAAGAAGCCCTTCTCCGAGTCAATGCATTTTTGAAAGGCGCTGTTCAATGAGTCATTTGCTGACCGAAAGGCCACCCTCGCTTTCATTTCAGGATAATAAGGTATGGCGGAAAGCTTGAAGTACTTTAAGTCAAAGTCAGCGTCAATGACCGCGTACCTCATGGAATATATAGAAAAATGAGATGTATAATAATTCGTCCCCCGCTTCGTCCGGTAGCTTATCCTTCGTTTTCTCTCAAGGTTCCTTTCTTCAAAGACAGGACTGTCAACAAAGGTAAAGGTTACATTTCCGCCGGCGGGCGCATCATATATCGTAAAGGTGATCCCTCCGGAGACATATTTCCCGAAGTCGCAAAGGTCAGCGGAAATCCTCTTTGCGGTGACGATATCATGGGCCTTTATATGAGATGAAACAAGAGTCTTTGGGTGAGTATCTTCAGGCTTTTTGATATCCAGTTCTCTGGCGGATCGCGAGAAAACTATCCTTCCGAAGTTCGCATCAAAGTTTTCCCCGAGCACCAGATCGTTCTCCCTTATGGGGCCTGCATTTGAAGCCTGGAAGTTGTTGTCCGAATGCATGACGCAAACACCATCATTGTAGAGTGCAGCGATCAGCGAAAGATCATTTCCGTAAACGTTTCTCTTCTTTTCGGATATCGAATAGCTTCTGTACCAGCCGCTTCCGAGTACTGCAGCAAATTCATTCTCTCCTTTTCTAAGAAGACTCGTAACATCAAAGGCGCCCACGGGCAGTCCTTTGAAATAATCAAAGGGTCCGGGAAAAAGAATATCATCCGTCACTGATGCGCCATTGATATAGAGCTTTGCTACCCCGTGCACTCCGACATAAAGAATACACTTCTTTCCGGGTTCCATAAAAAACCTCCTGCGAAGATAGCCTGCAGGAGGTCCAATATATCCCGGAAAATTGCTCTCGCCCTGATCCTCCTCCTCGGGAGATACAAAAGACGCGTATTCAAATATGTCGCCTTTATTGCTCATTTCAAAAAAAGCTCCAAACTATAGCCTCAAGAGATAATGCCATTGCCGTCAAGATCGATCTGGGAGCTCTCCTCCGCTGTCCTTGTGCGCCCCGCTGATGCCAGCTGCTCATAGCAGCGAGCCTCGCAGTCCTTGGCATCGTCTTCGCTTTCATACTCGCTCCCGCAGACATCACACTGATAAATTGTCTTCCCCTCTTTTTCGATTGTTTTCATAACCCGCCTCCTTATTACAAACCGCCGGAAAAAGACTCCGGCTTTTTATATTATAACATAGCGAAGAAACCCCTTCCACTTTTTGAAAAAAAACGCCCGATGTATGGTACAATACAGTCCGTTTTTGAAAGATTTTTTGGGGGAGGATTTATATATATCGTACCGGTATTATCGGCCAGTTCAATCTTACATTCGAACTGGCATGGAAGGATCTGCAGGCAGTTTTAAGAATGCATGGGGTGAAAGATGCGGAAACGGGATCACCCAGGGAAATATTGCAGCTTGGTTTTAAGCTTGGTTTTGTGGAGGATCCTTCTGTCTGGCTGGCAATGCTGAAAGCTTGCAATACATCTGTACATATTTATGATGAGAGTGAGATTAATCACAATCATTTAGGTTTTTGTACATATGAGAATTAACGTATTTAAGCCTATGAGTCAGTATTGATCTCAAGATCTGCAAACA
>CACYBK010000128.1 GCA_902772635.1 uncultured Lachnospiraceae bacterium
CACCATCCGACGGAGATGAGGGCGACCTTTGCGGCGGCGCGGCGGCTTCCTCACGAGCGTCTCATAGTCGTGTTCCAGCCCCATACCTATACGAGGACCAGAGACTTCTTCGACGACTTCGTAGAAGTCCTCTCGGAGCCTGATATTGTGGTCCTTGCACCTGTTTATTCGGCGAGGGAGAAGGATGTTTACGGAATCCATTCCACCGATATCAGAGACGCTCTTGCGAAAAAAGGCAAAAAAGTATACGCATTCGATACATTTGAGGAAATAAAAAAATTTCTTTCGCAAACTCTTATGAACGGTGACCTGTTGATAACGATGGGGGCCGGAGATGTCGTAAAAATAGCGGATGACATCACGTCAGATACATGAATCAACATTATCCACAGGAAAAAGCCGGTGAAACATTGCTTTCCTGTGGATATTTTTTCTTTGAAATTATCACATTTAATTGACTTAAGAACATTATCGACAGTTTCACGGAAATGGCTGTAAACCGCTTCTGCTCTTAATTTCAGGCTTTTCATATCAATTTTCCTGTGCTATACTCCGTTTCGTCACAGGGACAGGTCACTTATTTCTGCCTGTTCTGTTTGGAGGAGGTATTTATCAAATGGACGACATTAGGCTTCGGATGATAAGTCTGAAGAGCCGTACCACGGCTGTCCCGGATGTTTTCATAGATGAATATATGGCAGGGGCTGACGGAGAATTCGTGAAGGTATATCTCTATCTTCTGAGGAGCCTTACAAAGGAGGAACCTTCATTTTCAGTATCGGAGATGGCGGATTTCCTTGGCCATACAGAGCGCGATATCACCCGTGCACTCAGATTCTGGGAGAGGAAGGGACTTGTCTGCCTGGAATTCGATTCCCGTCACGGCCTCACCGGGATCAGTATGATGGATCTTTCCGGCGGCGGTCTTTCCTTCAATGAAGAAAGGGAAAAGCCTAGTCCGGACGTTTCAGAGAGGCGTGAGGCGGCTCCCTCCGAGATAGAAAAGGGGCTTTCACTTGAAGAGGACCTGATGGAGGTCCTTAAATGCACGGAATTCTATATGAAGCGCCCGCTTTCGCCTACTGAGACACAGAAATTCTATTCCTGGCACAAGGATCTTTTGATGTCGCCGGAACTCATATCTTATCTTATCGAATCCTGCATTGAGACGGAACATGCCGATTTTTCCTATATGGACGCGGTCGCGAGAAAGTGGGCTTCTGCGGGCTACAAGACTCCCGAAGAGGCTGAATCCGGAGGGAAGGTTTATTCCTCCACGATGAGGACGGTTGCAAAGGCATTTGGAATAACGGGGCGCAGTCTTGCTCCGGTCGAATGCGAATATATCGGGCGCTGGTCGAAGGAATACGGCTTTTCGGATCCCATTATCCTTGAAGCATGCCGAAGGACCATACTTTCAGCCGGAAAGGCCAGCTTCCCATATGCCGAGAGTATGCTGAAAAGCTGGCATGACAAGGGCTATTCGACTCTTGAGATGATAGAGGAAAATGACAGAAGCCGCCAGAAGCCGAAGAGCTATGGCACGGAGCTCACCATCAAAAAGCCGGGCGGCGTGAGGAAGCAGTCGAACTTCCCTGAGAGAAAGTATGATTTTGATGAGCTTGAGGCAAGGCTTTTGAAGCAGTCATGAGAGGATCAGATTAATGCCGCTTACAAATGAGCAGTATGAGTCCATAAAGGCGGTTTTGGACGAGCGAAGGAACAGGGCTGAGCTTTCGGCGCTTGAACGCCGCAGGGAGGTCTCAGAGAAACTCCCTGAATTGGGAAAGCTCCTTGATGATATTTCAAAAAGAGGCGCAGACTCCGTAAAGCGGTACATAGCCGGGGATGAGCGGGCGAGAGTGGACTTTTCGAGCTTTTTGTCCACAGCGTCGCAAAGGAAGGCATCTCTTCTTTTTGAGGGCGGCTTCCCCGGAGATTATCTCGAAACGAAATATACCTGTGAAAAATGCGGCGATACAGGCTTTCTTCCCAATGGGGAAAAGTGCTCCTGCTTCAAACAGCTCGAGTACGACCTCGTCTTTTCGCAGGATCGGCAGAGACGGCTCTTTTCGGTTCACAACTTTGAAACCTTTGATCTATCAGTCTTTTCCGATGAAGGGGTTGATGAGAAGACAGGCCAGACCCCGCGGCAGAATGCGAAAAAGGCGCTTGAGACAGCAAAACGGTTTCTTTCTTCTTCAGAAGGGAAGAAGAATCTTCTGATATACGGTACTACGGGCACGGGGAAGACCTTTCTTTCCCACTGCATAGCAAAAGAGGCTCTTGACAAGGGGCTCAACGTAATATATCTTACTGCACCGGAATTCATGGATATTGCCTCGGATTCCGAATTCAAGCATATAGACGGTCCCTTCAGGGGTGTGATGGAGACCTCTCTCCTCATCATAGATGACCTCGGGACGGAGCTCATAAACAGCTTTGTCGTCTCCGCGGTCTACCGCATAGTGAATGAGCGTCTGCTTTCTGAGAGAAGGACTGTGATCTCTACAAACCTCTTTCCTTCAAATATCGCAGAATGCTACAACGAGAGGGTTTTTTCACGGATGGTCGGGAATTATCAGTTCATAAAGATGACCGGACCCGATCTTCGAGTACAATAAGGTGTGAGTAACAACGCTGTCTGTTTAGGAAAAGGAGCAGAATATGCCAGCAAACATCGATGAGGATTTCATAACCAGGCGCCCTGTAGCGCCCCTTGGCCTTATCCCGCTTGAGAGCATCAAGGCGATAGGGAAGAAGGTCGACAATTATCTTGTGGACTGGAGGTCGGACCGCCCGATAGACCATCTCGACACCTATGACAGGGAACACTATGCCGGGAATACCTACATCATAGAAGCGCAATGTCCCCGTTTCGGGTCAGGCGAGGCAAAGGCGACCCTCGGTGATTCTATCAGGGGGCTTGATATCTACATCCTCGTGGATGTCATGAATTATTCCCTGACCTACAAGATATTCGGGAACGAGAACCACATGTCGCCCGACGATCATTACGCAGACTTGAAGCGCGTGATCTCCGCTATTGCGGGAAAGGCGCAGAGAGTGAACGTGATCCTTCCCTTCCTCTACGAGTCGCGCCAGCACAAGAAGTCACAGAGAGAGTCGCTTGACTGCGCTGTGGCGCTGCAGGAGCTCGTTACGATGGGCGTTGACAATATCATTACATTTGATGCTCATGATCCGAGAGTCATGAATTCCATCCCGCTTCACGGCTTTGAGTCAATACGCCCTGCGTATCAGTTTATAAAGGGTATCTGCAAAAAGGTGAAGGATCTCGAGATCGATCCCGAACACCTGATGATCATAAGCCCGGACGAGGGTGCCATGGACCGCGCGGTTTATATGGCAAACGTCCTCGGCGTGGATGTTGGAATGTTCTACAAGAGGCGTGATTATTCAAAGATAGTCAACGGCCGCAATCCCATAGTCGCTCACGAGTTCCTCGGAGATGATGTTGAGGGCAAGGATGTGATCATCATAGACGATATGATAGCCTCCGGAGAGTCTATGATAGACGTGGCGCGCCAGCTGAAGCAGAGGAAGGCGGCAAGGATATTTGCGGTATCGACCTTTGGACTCTTCACCAGCGGTCTTGATTCATTTGACAAGGCGGTTGAAGAAGGCGTGATCTACAAGGTCGTGACCACGAACCTCGTATATCAGTCGCCTGAGCTTCTTTCAAGGGATTATTACATCAGCTGTGATATGTCAAAATACATAGCGCTGATCATCGACACATTAAACCATGACTGCAGCCTTTCCTCGCTTCTTGACCCCTCAGTCAGGATCAACAGGCTGCTTGAGAAGTACAAAGCAGGAAAAAATTGAATCTTACATTTCGAAGAAAGGGGATACCGAAGTGGCTGATACGGCAGTTTTTGCTGATCGTATCAGTGTTCTTCGGTTCCCTTGCTCTTTTTACATTTCTATTGAATATCAAACGGGGCGAGACTACCACGAGGACCAGCGGCGCAACGCTCCCTATAGTCTCAATGATGGCCTGCGGACGCCAGGTTGAGAGCCTGCCCGCCTACTTAAGCCCGATGGATGCCTGCTATATGAGGGATGCGGTGATACCTCTTGAGGAAAGCCGCGTGCTCCCTATCAGGATAGAGACCTTCGGGAACAAGGTGGAGGAGGCCTCTTATGAGATCAGATCCCTCGACACAGAGCGAAAGATAGCAGAAACTCTTATCACAGACATTCCCGCAGAGGAGAATGGCATAGTCACCCTCATGCCCGAGCTTGAGAACCTTCTTTCGGACGGCGGCGAATATCTTTTCAGGCTGACTTTGCAGGTTTCCGACCGTCCGCTTTATTTTTACACAAGGATAATAATGCCCAAAGACGCTCATGTCGCAGAGATACTCGCCTTTGCCGATGATTTCAGGAAAAAGGCTCTCGCACATGATGCTGAGCCCCTTGCCCCTTATCTTGAGCCCGCCCCCGATGCAGCTCTTACGGATAATTCAGGACTTGCTGATGTTTCGATCAACTCCACTGCCACTGAGGTGGCGTGGGGAGGTTTTGTCGGAAACGAGGCAAATACCGCCACCGTATGCTTCAACGAGGTGAGCAATGATTACTGCGCCCTTACCTTTGAGTACAGGATGAGTGACGGAGCGAAGGAATATGATGTAGAGGAGTACTTCAAGGTACGCTACGGCACGGCAAGGCTCTTCCTGCTTGACTATCAAAGGAGGATGACGGAGAGGTTCACTCCGGGAAGCGACCGTGTGGACGGGAACAGGCTGACTCTGGGCGTTGTGCCCCGGGATTATGATTATCTTGCAAACGATACAGGGTTGATCGCCGCATTCTCCCAGAACGGCGAGCTGTTCGAGTATAATGCCTTAAAAGGTACGATCACGACGGTATTCTCCTTTACCCCTGACGGAAGCCTTCCCGACGGACGGACGCTTCGCGAGGAGCATGCCATAAAGATACTCTCGATAGACGAGAACGGCACGATAGTCTTTGTCGTGCTTGGCTATATGAATTCCGGGACCCACGAAGGGCGCTGCGGGATAGACGTGATGAGGTATGATGGCGTCACGGGAGCAGTGACGGAGCAGGCGTTCATAGCTTCAGAGCGCTCCTTCCAGGTTTTGAAGGCGAATTTCTCGGAGCTTATATACCGCTCGTCAAATGATGACTTCTATATCATGGCTGACGGTTCCTTTGTTCACGTGGACCTCGACAGCCTGAAGGTGGATATACTGACAGAGGCTCTTCCGAGCGCGGATTATGCGGTCTCGGCCTCAAGAAGATATCTTGCGCTCCCCGGAGGTGTGCTTTCAGGCGGGGCGTTCGGGGTGAGTGCGGCAAAGGATCAGGATGGCGGGAGGACAGGAGAGATAGTTGTCCTTGACCTTGAGTCCGGGACCGGAAGGGTGATAAGCCCTCCTGAGGGTGAGTTCCTTCGGCCTCTTGCCTTCATGGAGGATGACCTTGTTTACGGACAGACAAGGACTGCTGATGTGTATGAGACTGCGGCGGGGGCGACAGTTTATCCTATGTACCGCCTTTCGATCGTGCCGGTTTCGTCTGCCGGAGAAAATGCCCTTCTCAACTATGAGAAGCCGGATATCTATGTTACGGGGCTTCTAAAGACAGACAATTCCATGCTCACGCTGTTTCGTGCGAAGAAGCGTGAGGACGGAAGCTTCATTTCCGTTGAGGATGATACTGTCCGTGCCAGCGATGTAAAGGCAAACAGGGCTGTGAGCCTTGAGAGGCGCACTGTTGAAGGGATCGGAGAGGTGGCTTATCTTGTGATGGGCTCTACTCCCCCGACGGATACTTCGATCGCCATTGCGCGCGCACCGGTAGTTCTCCTGGCAAAGGACGAGATCATCAATATCGAGACCTCAGAGGTCCTGGATCAGTACTTCGTCTATGTCGGAAGCCGTATCGTGCTGTCGTCCGGTGATGTTTCCGAGGCGGTCAAGGTAGCTGACAAAGAGCTGGGCATCGTCATAGACAATTCCCAGAACACGATATGGCGCAGGGGAAGAGGGTCGTATGCCGACAATTCAACGGCTCTTCACAGAAACGACTACGCGGATGAAAAAGCGGCAGCGCTTTCTGTGATGCTTTCGGCTTCCGGGCAGAACGTGGATGTTTCTTCAATGCTCGGATCGGGGATGTCGGTTTCAAATATAGCTTCGTCAGTTCTCAGGGACAGGAAAGTCCTGAGCTTCTATGGGATATCACTCTCACAGGCCCTTTACTATGTGGATCGCGGAGAGGTCGTCTATGCAGAGTACATAGACACTGACGGGACGAGGAGATATACCGTTATCACCGGCTTTGACCCCAAGAACGTCATTCTCTTTGAGCCCTCAACCGGCAAGACGAGAAGGATGGGGCAAAATGATGCGGCAGAGGCCTTTGCCGCCGGCGGCGGGATATTTGTAACGTGCGTGCCGTCACCCTAGCCACTCTCAGTAACGTCCTGTAGGCAATTTTTACCGAAAAAACATTCCGATGTTGTAGTTTTTTTATAAAATGTGTTATACTCGTTTCGGATAGCATCCGCTGACCGGCAGGTATTGCGGCGGAGGATGCAAAGAACTCATATTACTTTCGCACAATGAATAGAGGTGACGCGACATGATGCACAAAGAAATGATTGCCATGCTCCTTGCGGGGGGACAGGGATCGCGTCTCGGCGTTCTGACAGCCGATGTCGCAAAGCCGGCAGTCGCTTTCGGAGGAAAGTACAGGATCATTGATTTTCCGCTTTCGAACTGTATCAATTCCGGGATCGACACCGTCGGCGTCCTTACACAGTATCAGCCTCTCGCATTGAATCAGCACATCGGGATCGGTATTCCGTGGGATCTCGACAGGAATGACGGCGGAGTATCCGTCCTTCCGCCCTATGAGAAGTCGGACAACAGTGAATGGTATTCAGGTACTGCGAATGCCATCTTCCAGAACCTGCAGTACATCGACGGCTACAATCCGGATTATGTACTCATTCTTTCCGGAGATCACATCTACAAGATGGACTATGAGGCGATGCTTGATTTCCACAGGCAGAACCAGGCAGATGTCACACTTGCGGTGATACCTGTTCCCATTGAGGAAGCCGGCCGCTTCGGCATAGTGATAGCGGATGAAAACCGCCGTATCACTGAGTTTGAGGAAAAGCCGGAGCATCCGAGGTCGAACCTCGCTTCCATGGGTATCTACATCTTCAGCTGGCCGCAGTTAAGAGAGGCGCTTGTAGCCTTAAAAGACCAGAGCAACTGCGATTTCGGAAAGCACATCATTCCCTACTGCCACAAGAAGGGCGAGAGGATCTTCGCCTTCGAGTTCAACGGTTACTGGAAGGATGTCGGAACCCTTGGCTCTTACTGGCAGGCGAATATGGAGCTCATAGATCTGATCCCTGAATTCAACCTTTACGAGGAATTCTGGAAGATCTACACGAAGCAGTTTTTGATAGAGCCGTCCTTCCTCGGAACGGAGGCAAAGGTCTCAAAATCCATAATCGGCGCCGGAACCCGTATATGCGGTGAGGTCACTAATTCAGTGGTTTCGGCGGGCGTTGTGATAGAAGAGGGCGCAGTCGTACGGGATTCCATTATCATGAAGGACACGATCATCAAGAAGGGCTGCTATATCGAGAAATCGATCATCGCCCAGGATTGTGAGGTCGGCGAGAATACAAAGATCGGCGTGGGCGAGGAGGCGGAATCCAAGCTGAACGCTTCCATCTACTGCTTCGGTCTTGCCACGATAGGGAACAAGTCGATCATTCCCGCAAATGTTACGATCGGAAAGAATACCGCGATCCGCGGAGTTACCGATGAGTCTGATTATCCGGATGGCGCGCTCGAGAGCGGCGGCTATATTATTAAGGCAGGTGATGTGGCATGAAAGCACTGGGAATCATTCTTGCAGGCGGAAACTCGCAGAGGATGAGAAATCTATCCGAAAAGAGGGCGATCTCCGCGATGCCCATAGCCTGCAGCTACAGGAGTATCGATTTTTCACTTTCAAATATGACAAATTCCGGGATCCAAACCGTGGCGGTGCTCTCGCAGTACAATGCGAGATCGTTGAATGAGCATCTGAATTCAGCCAAGTGGTGGAACTTCGGAAGAAAGCAGGGAGGGCTTTTCCTCTTCACTCCCACGGTTACGGCTGACAACAGCTGGTGGTACAGAGGAACGGCTGACGCGATGTGGCAGAACATCGATTTTTTGAAGAGACGCCACGAACCTTATGTAGTGATCTCCTCCGGTGACTGCGTATACAAGATGGACTTTGCGCCTGTGCTGGAATATCATGTACAGAAGCAGGCGGATATCACGATAGTATGCGCAAGAGTTCCCGAGGACGAGGACATCAGCCGCTTCGGAACAGTGAAGATAGACGGGGACGGCCTTGTTACAGATTTTGAAGAGAAGCCCATGATGGCCCACTCAAATATCGTATCCACCGGAACCTACATCATCAGGAGAAGGAAGCTCATAGAACTCCTTGAACAGTGCAACCGCGAGGGCAGATACAATTTCGTTACCGACATCCTGGTCCGCTACAAGGGCATGAAGAAGATCTACGGCTGGATGCTCGTGGACTATTGGTCAAATATCTCAACGGTTGAGTCCTATTACAAGACAAATATGGACTTTTTGAAGCCGGAGGTACAGGATTTCTTCTTCCGTGAGCAGCCTACCATATATTCAAAGGCAGCCGATCTTCCGCCGGCAAAGTTCAATGTAGGCTCGAATGTGAAGAACAGCCTTATCGGTTCGGGCTGCATCATCAATTCAAATGTTGAAGGCTCGGTGATATTCAAGAGAGTCTTCATCGGGAACAACAGCACCGTGAAGAATTCCATTATTTTGAACGGAGCCTATGTCGGGGACAATGTTCATGTTGAGAACTGCATTGTCGAGTCAAACGAGACGCTTCTTTCCGACCAGAATTATATCGGCGAGAACGAGATCAAGGTGGTATTTGAACGCCAGAACAGATATGGGGTATGACGCTGCCTCATACATTTATCAGCAAACCCAAAAAATTGATCATCAATAGAAGGAGAGGGAGTTATCATGCAGATCACAGACATCAGGATCAGAAAGATGGAAAAAGAGTCAAAGATGAAGGCGGTCGTATCCGTTACCTTTGATGACGAGTTCGTGGTTCACGACATCAAGATCATCGACGGCGACAAGGGGCTCTTCATCGCGATGCCTTCAAGAAAGGGTACGGACGGCGATTACAAGGACATCGCTCATCCCATCAGATCAAACGTACGTGAAAAGCTCCAGGAGATGATCCTGAAGAAGTACGAGGAGGAATTTCCTGAAGGGGCAGGAGAGACCACGGAGGCTTGATATACAGGCTTGATACAACAATGACGCATTGATGCAAAAGGGGGCACGGCGTAAATCCGTCCCCCTTTTCTTTATGAGGAAAAGATAATGTACGTGATAGCGGGGCTTGGAAATCCCGGCCTTTCATACAGACACACAAGGCACAATATCGGCTTCGATACGATAGATGCCATAGCAAAAAGGTACTCTGTACGGGTCTCAAAGGGTGAATTTCGCTCAAAGACAGGTACCTGTGTCATATCGGGAGAGAAGGTAATACTGGTAAAGCCGCAGACCTTTATGAACTTAAGCGGTGAGGCGATAAGGCCCATACTTGATTATTACAAGGCGGATCCCCAAACGCAGTTCATAGTGATCTCTGACGACGTGGCGCTTGACGCGGGACGGATCAGGATCCGGAAGAAGGGCTCTGCAGGCGGTCACAACGGGCTCAAGAATATCATCAAAAACCTTGGCACTGAAGACTTCATCCGCATCAGGATAGGCGCCGGAAAGCTTCCCGTAGGGCAGGACATGATATCCTTTGTCCTCGGGCGAAATGACAGGAAGGAAAGGGAGATCATAGAAAGCGCTTTCGAACGGGCCGCCGATGCGGTGGAAACTATCATAGCAGGCGGTGTTGACGAAGCGATGAACCGCTTCAACGGCGATATACAGGGACAATAATGGCAGACCTATTCAGGGATTGTGTGCTCTCGCTCTCCGAAGCAAAGACGGCGCGTGACGCACTTCTCGACAAAAGAAAAAAGATAATATCATTCTCCGGGATCACGGACGCAGCCAAGGGCATAGTCTCATATGCAATGTCTGCGGACTTTTCGCGCCGTCTCATCATCTGCTCAGACTCAAAAAGGGCGAAGGAGAGGACTGAGGAGTATCTGTGCTTTGACAAAAACGTACTGTATTTTCCGTCGAAGGATCTTCTTTTTTACGAATCCGATCTTCGCTCGAATTCGATCACGAAGGAGAGGGTGAATGTACTTTCCCGCCTTCTTTCAGATGAGCAATTGACCGTCTTTGCGGGTGCAGAGGCGCTCCTTAACAGGCTTTCAAAGAAGGAGGAATTCAAAAGGGGCTTTCTTTCGATCGAAGTCGGAGCGACAGTCGAGGAGGATGCCCTGCTTCTTTTTCTCGTAAAAAACGGCTATGAGAGTGTGGCTGAGGTAGAGGGACCCGGTGAATTTGCAAAAAGAGGCGGAATAGTTGATGTATTTGCTCTTTCAATGGAGCATCCGGTAAGGATCGAATTTTTCGGTGACGAGATAGATTCCATCAGGCTTTTTGATATCGCCTCACAGAAATCCATAGAAAAGATCGAAGGATTGACGATCTGCCCTGCGGGGGAATTCGTCCTTTCAAATGAACAGAGGGCGGAGGGAAAGAGGAACCTCCTTAATGCCATGAAGGAGCGCTATGAGGAGTTCTATGGCGCGCAAAAGACCGAGGAAGCCTTCAGGGTGAAGCAGAGGATGGCCGCAATGGATGACAGTGATGCCTACAGCATCGAGGATGCTGTGATCGAGACCTATCTTCCCTACTTTCCGGTTGAGACAGTATCCCTTCTTGACTGGTTTTCGGAGGATGATCTTGTCATCATAGATGAGCCTGCAAGGATAGAGGAAACGCTCACATTTACGGCAGAGGAGTTTTCGGAAGCGACCAGACGGCGCATCGAGACCGGAGACTCCATGCCCCTTCAGAAGGACCTCATATTCAGTGACAGGGATATCATCTCAAGACTGAATGGAAAACGCGCCCTCGCACTCTCAATGCTCGATTTCACCGGGAAGAAGGGAGGCCTTGATATCTCGGCCCGCTTTTTCATGCATACAGAGGGGGTTGTCTACTTCAGGAGGGATTTTCCGTTATTTTTAAAGGAGGTTCAAAAATACAAAAAAAATAAATGGAAGACAGTCGTAGTCTGCCCCTCGAGGACCCGCGCAAAAAAGCTTGCGGAGGATATGAGGGATAATGATGTGATCTGTTCCTTCACAGAAGACCGCGAAAAGGACATGGTCGACGGAGAGGTGGTCGTAACGGTTGGCGGCCTTATTTCCGGTGCTGTTTTTGAC
The DNA here is from genome assembly GCA_902772635.1 of uncultured Lachnospiraceae bacterium. GTDB lineage: Bacteria > Bacillota > Clostridia > Lachnospirales > Lachnospiraceae > RUG306. Next base: position 11,453 of record CACYBK010000128.1, read on the forward strand.
AGCGCGCGCTTTGTCTTTATTTCGGAAAATGATATCTTCGGCCGGCTGAAGAGCACTGAAAGGCGCCGTATCAAGCGTTTTACAGGCGGCGAGAGGCTTCGTTCCATCAGGGATCTTTCCATAGGTGACTACGTGGTACATGAGGATTACGGCCTCGGCATCTATGATGGCATGGAAAAGATCGAAGCCATGGGCATTGTGAAGGACTGCATCAAGATAAGCTACGCAAAGGGCGACACGCTCTATATCCCGGCAACCCAGTTCGACAGGATAGGAAAATATACTCTCACAGGGGAGAAGGGTACGAAGCCGAAGCTCAATTCCTTAAGCTCCAGGGAGTGGGGTGAGACCAAGGCAAGAGTAAGGGCGGCAGTCACGGATGTTGCAAAGGATCTTGTATCTCTATACGCAGCGCGTCAGAATGAAAAAGGCTTTGCCTACAGCAAGGACGGCCCCATGCAGCGCGAGTTTGAGGACACCTTCCCCTATGAGGAGACGGAGAGCCAGATAGCCGCGATCGAGGAAGTAAAAAAGGATATGGAGAGCGTGAAGATAATGGACCGCCTGATCTGCGGCGATGTCGGCTTCGGAAAGACGGAGGTGGCGCTTCGCGCAGCTATGAAGGCGGTGATCGACGGGAAGCAGGTCGTATATCTCTGTCCCACCACAATCCTTGCGGAGCAGCATTACAACACCTTCAGGGAGAGGATGGAGCCCTTCGCGGTCTCTGTTTCCATGATGAGCCGCTTTCGCACCGACGCTGAAAACAAAAAGACAGCAAAAGAGCTTTCCGACGGTACATGCGATGTGGTAATAGGGACACACAGGGTGCTGTCAAAGGATGTGAGCTTCAAGAACCTCGGGCTCCTCATAATAGACGAGGAGCAGCGCTTCGGAGTCCGCCACAAGGAGACGATCAAGAAGCTGAGGCGAAACGTGGACGTGCTCTCGCTTTCAGCAACCCCGATACCCCGGACCCTTCACATGAGTCTCGTTGGGATCAGGGACATGAGCCTTCTTTCGGAGGCACCGGAGGAGCGACTTCCCATCCAGACCTTCGTGATGGAGCGCTCGCCCGAGATAGTAAGGGAGGCGATAGAGCGCGAGCTGTCCCGCGGCGGCCAGGTTTATTATGTCATCAACAGGATAAGGGATATCGCCGATGTCGCGGACAAGATCAAGGAACTTGTCCCTAACGCGAGCGTCGAGTACGCCCACGGCAGGATGCCGGAGACAGTGCTTGAAAATATAATGTCGGACTTCATCAATCGCCGCATCGATGTACTCGTTTCCACAACGATAATAGAGATAGGCCTTGACATCTCAAATGTAAATACCATTATCATCCACGATTCAGACCGCCTCGGGCTTTCGCAGCTGTATCAGCTCCGTGGCCGCGTCGGACGGTCGAACCGCACCGCCTATGCCTTTCTCATGTATACAAAGGACAAGATGCTGAAGGAGGTAGCGGAGAAGAGACTTTCCGCTATCAGGGAATTTACGGAGCTCGGGAGCGGGTTCAAGGTGGCGATGAGAGACCTTGAGATAAGGGGGGCCGGGAACCTCCTTGGAGAGGCTCAGAGCGGCCATATGGCGGCCGTAGGCTACGACCTCTATGTGAAGATGCTCTCAGAGGCGGTGGCGATGGAAAAGGGTGAAGGAGAGGCTTCTTACTTTGATACATCAATAGACCTTTCCGTAGACGCCTTTATTCCGGACAACTATATCAAAGACTCCGGCCAGAAGCTTGAAGCCTACAAGAGGATAGCAGGTATCAGGAGCGAGGATGACAAGTCGGAGGTGGTGGATGAGCTCATAGACAGGTTCGGGGATATTCCGGGAGAGGTAATGATGCTTATGGATATAGCGATCCTTCGGACCCGCGCGCACGAGGCCTATGTCACGAGCTTAAAACAGATCGGGAAGGTCTTCAGGTTCATCCTTTACGAAAAGGCAGCGCTTGATGTTGCAAGGATACCTGAGCTGCTCGAAAAAAATGCGCCCTATCTTTCATTTGAGCCCGATCCAAAAAAACCTGCACTCGAATTTGATGCGGGAAAGAACAACCGGCTCTCAAAGGAGGACATAGACGCCGTCCCGTGGAAGATAGTTGACGAATTGGTAGAGTTAAAGGTATAATCTGTAAGTTGTCCGTGGCGGCTTCACCGCCACGGACAACTTACAGATCATTATTGGAGGTTACAATGTTTTTAAAGAAGAAGGCGGCAGCAGGAGTGGCAGCGGCCGCGCTTGCGATCACATTATCATTGACAGGCTGCGGGGCAAACCCAAAGGCCGCGCTCATAAAGGTTGACACGGGCGATACCATAGAATACGGCTACGCGAATTTCGTGGCGAATTATTACAAGGCGCAGTACGACATTAATTACAAGCCTTATTACGGCGAGAGCATGTGGACAAGCGACATCAAGCAAAACGGCACGACTCTCGAAGAAAATGTAAAATCCCAGGTCATCGACCAGATTGAGGAACAGTGGGCTATCAGGCAGCATGCAGATGATTACGGCGTTACTCTTTCGGATGATGACAATGCAAAGATAGAGGAGTACTCAAACAAGTTTTTGGAGGCAAATACCGAGAACGGCCTCAACAAGATGGGCGGAAACAAGCAATATGCCGTAGAGTTCCTTACAAACATGGCTTATGCGATAAAGGTCCAGAACGAGATATACGAGGAGACAGAGACGGATTTCACCGCTGCTGAGACAGAGCAGTCCACCATCTCCTATGTCAGGTTCTCGACCGAGGGCACTACCGGTTCTGACGGGACAGAGACGCCTATGTCCGACGAGGACAAGGCTGCCGCAAAGAAAAATGCCGAGGATCTTGCCGCTGCCGGTGCTGCAAATTACGAGACAAAGGCCGGGGAGCTTTCAGGCGAGGTCAAGTCATTTTCCTACACGAAGGCTGATTCCACATTTGAGGGCATGATAATCCCCGCGAATGTAATAAATGAATCAAAGAGCCTGAAGGAAGGTGAGATATCAAAGGCGATCGAGGGCGAAGACGGCTGGTATGTCGTTCGTATGGACAAGCTTCTTGATGAAGAAGCCACAGAAAACAAGAAATCCACCCTTACTTCATCCGCGCGCAGCGACCATTACAGAGAGGTCGTTGACGGATGGAAGGAAGGTTATACCTTTACTCTGGATGAAAAGCTCTGGGAAAAGCAAAGCCTCCAGGAGGTTGCCTTTACCCAGAAGGCTTCAAACTGAACAAGACAATAAGGCACTCATTCAGGCTTTCAAAAGCACGGAGGGGCAATGGAACAGTTTGTGATGAGGGGCGGGAACCCCCTCGCTGGCGAGGTTGAGATAGGCGGCGCAAAGAATGCAGCCCTGGCAATACTCGCAGCAGCCGCGATGACTGACGATACCGTCGTGATCGACAATCTTCCGGATGTCAGGGACATCAATGTGATGCTTGGAGCGCTCGAGGGTATAGGAGCCCATATCGAGCGGCCGGAGGCACACAAGGTAGTCATCAATGCTTCATGTATCACTACACTGAATGTGGATTATGAATATATCAAGAAGATAAGGGCTTCTTATTATCTTCTTGGGGCGCTGCTTGGAAAGTTCAAGAGGGCAGAAGTTGCACTCCCCGGCGGCTGCGCTATAGGTTCAAGGCCCATAGACCTTCATCTGAAGGGGTTTCGGGCGCTTGGCGCAAAGGTCGACGTGAGCTACGGTCTGATCTCTGCCGAAGCAAAGAAGCTTTCGGGAGCGCATATCTATCTCGATAAGGTTTCGGTAGGCGCGACCATCAATATCTTGATGGCGGCGACACTTGCCGAGGGCAGGACGGTCATAGAAAATGCCGCAAAGGAGCCACATGTCGTTGATGTCGCAAACTTCCTGAATTCAATGGGGGCGAACATCAGAGGCGCCGGAACAGATGTCATCAGGATCACGGGGGTTCCCCGTCTTCACGGCACGGAGTATTCTGTCATTCCCGACCAGATAGAGGCTGGAACCTTCATGTTTGCGGCCGCAGCCACTCATGGCGATATTGTTGTGAGGAATGTGATCCCGAAGCACCTTGAAGCTACGACAGTGAAGCTTCTTGAGACAGGCTGCGAGATAGTCGAGTATGATGATTCGGTGCGCGTGGTCGCGACCAACACGACACTTCAGCCCACATCCGTCACGACACTTCCATATCCCGGTTTTCCCACTGATATGCAGCCCCAGATGGCGGTGGTTCTTGGACTTGCGAATGGCGTTTCCACAGTCACGGAGTCGATCTGGGAGAACAGGTTCAAATACACCGGCGAGCTTGCGCGAATGGGTGCCGAGATAAGGATCGAGAGCAATATTGCGATCATCACCGGAGTACAAAGATATACGGGAGCTGAGGTCAGTGCCCCTGACCTTCGGGCAGGCGCGGCCCTTGTCATAGCAGGGCTTGCGGCAGACGGCATCACGGTGGTCGATGATATCCATTATATACAGCGAGGTTACGAGCGCTTCGAGGAAAAGCTGAAAAAACTCGGCGCAATTATCGAAAGAGTAGACAACGAATTTGACAGGAAGAAGTTTGAGCATGCCCAGGCTTCATGATCCATAATGTGACCAATGCCCCGGTAAGGGGCTTTTTTTTTAGAAAATATGCTATAATAGCGTATATTCAGCAGGGTTAAGCACATTATATGACAAAAGGGGGGCTATATATGAAAAAGACCTATGAAGAGATCGTTGATGAATGGTGTGCGCGCTGTATAGCGGATGAGGGCGAGCTTTCGCTTGCCATAGGGGAAAAGGCCGCTGAGATGGCCTACCATTCCTCAAAGCTGGAAAACGACAAGATCACATTAAAGGATGTGAAGGATGTTTTCGAGAGCGACAGTGTTTCAAACTATACAGGTCATCTCTTCAACCTCTATGAGATCAGGAATGCAAAAATAGCCTACGAATACTTCCTCTCTTCCTATGCAAGGCATGTAGCGCCTGACGGGAAGATGCTCTGCGAGCTTCAGAGACTTCTTACCCTGAATATTTATGATGAGATAAGATGGCGAAAGGGCGAGCGTCCCGGGCAATATAAGAAAAACGAGTATGTCACCGGAAGGCTTGAGGTGGGCGCTGCTCCGAAGGATGTTCCGGGAGAAGTAGCAGCACTGATGGCAGAGGTTCCCGATATCGACAGTGAGAAGATCCTCACGGGTGCCGCTTATTTCCACGCGAGGGTAGAGAATATCCACCCCTTTGCAATGGGAAACGGAAGGACAGGGAGGCTTTTCATGAATTATATACTCGCCTTCCACAATCACCCCGTTATCATCATTCATGAGGAGGACAGGAAGGCCTATTATTCCGCACTTGAGACATGGGACCGGACCGAAGAGCTCTCTCCCCTTGTCGCTTTTCTGATGGATCAGACTGTAAAGACCTGGGGATGATCAATGAAAAGCTGGCTCATCGTAAATTCCTTTGTTAATTCCGAAAAGTTTCTCGAGATATATGAACTTATCCGGGAACAGGCGGTAAAGCACGGTATCGAAATGGAAATAAAAAGGACAGATGAGCTGATGTGCGATGTCCTCTCTGATTTCAGAGACTTTGACCTTCCGCCTTTTGCGATCTTCTGGGACAAGGATATCCTGCTTGCGAGAAGGCTTGAAGAAGCGGGAGTCCGGCTTTTCAATCCTGCGTCAGCTATAGAGGCCTGCGACAACAAGGCGCTCACTTATCTATATCTCAAAAAAGCAAACATCCCTTTTCCAAAGACCTTTTTTTCGCCCAAAGCCTTTTCGGGTACGGGTATCAACAGCCTTGTATTTCTTGATGCTGTCGAAAAAAGTCTTGATTATCCGATCGTGATCAAGGAAGACTACGGCTCCTTCGGGTTTCAGGTACATCTCGCCAAAGACAGGAAAGATGCTGAAAAGATAATAAAAGACATCGGCTATCGCCCTTTTTTGCTGCAGGAATTCATAGAAGAAAGCAGCGGGCACGACGTGAGAGTCAATGTCGTCGGGGGAAAGGTGGTTTCATCCATGCTCCGCTACAATCCCTCCGATTTCAGATCGAATATCACGAACGGCGGCAGCATGAAAAAATATGAACTTGATGAAGCGCAGGAGGCACTTGCCGTCGCGGCTTCAAACTGCCTCGATCTCGATTTTTGCGGGGTTGACGTTCTTTTTGGTAAAAACGGTCCCATGATCTGCGAAGTGAATTCCAATCCGCATTTCAGGAGCTCGCTTGACTGCACCGGAGTAAATATGGCAAAGTTTGTTCTTGAGCACATAGTCTCTTCCCAAAGATAATGTATAAGGGGCTTTTGGTCTATAAAAGTGAAGACGCTGCAAAGAACAGCTGGTTTGTTTCAGAGCTTATCAAAAGGGCAAAAGATTTTGATACAGAGCTTTCCCTATTTACCGGAGCTTTGGGTGGAGATATCCTTACCGGGATCGATATCGTGCTGAATCGCAGCCGTGATATCAGGGTAAACCTCCTTTGCAGGGAATACGGCGTAATATGCATAAATAATGAGCCAACGGTCCGTCTCGGGAACAACAAGTGGGAGAATTATCTTTTCTGCGTAGAAAATGATATCCCCGTGATAGAGACGAAGCTCCTTAAGGAGGGCGATTCCCTCCCCGGATTTCCCTTTGTCATGAAAGAGATCGCCGGTCATGGCGGCCATGAGGTGTATTGGATAAATAATAAAGAGAAGTGCGAACGGCTGATCAAAAGACCGGGAAAAAACTATATAGCCCAAAGGGCGATAGCAGAGCATACGCGCGATCTTCGGATCTATATGATGGGTGAAAAAATAATCACAAGCATCATAAGGGAGAGCACGGACGACTTTCGAAGCAATTACTCAAGAGGCGGTTCGATCAGGCTCTTTGAGCCGGGAAGTGATGTGACAGAAATTGCAAAGAAGGTTCAGAGGCTTCTTGATTCGGATTTCATCGGCATAGATTTCATCCCGGACAAGGGAAAGTGGTATCTGAACGAGATTGAGGACGCGGTCGGCTCAAGGATGGTATATCAGCTTACGGATATAGATGTAGCCGTGCTCTATCTTGAGAGAGCGGTAATGAAAATAGATATCAAGGAGGCGACTGAATGAACAGGATAATCACCATCGGGCGTGAATTTGGCTCAGGCGGAAGAGAGCTTGGACGAAGGCTTTCCGAGAGGCTGGGGCTTGCTTATTACGACCAGGAGATAATCGAAGAGATAGCGGAGCAGACCTCACTCTCAAAGGAATATGTGAAGACCATAGTCGAGAAGCGTCCGGTATTCTCTTATCCAATACACACAGCGCGTACACTTTATCCCCAGACAAATCCCGTCATGGAACAGAATCTCGAGATTTATTCGAAGCAGCATCAGATCATCAAGGACCTTGCGGAGGAATCGGAATGCGTCATAGTCGGGCGCTGTGCGGATTATATTCTCCGTGATATGGAGCCCTTCAGGATCTTCGTCTTTGCTGACATAGAAAGCAGGATGCAGCGCACCCGTGAAAAATCCTATGGAGATGACGAGGTAAAGGGGCTTTCGGACAAGGATCTGAAGCGGAGCATTGAAAGGATAGACAGAGGACGCGCGAAATATTATGAATTCTATACGGGGCAGAAGTGGGGAGCGAGACTGAATTATGACATTCTCGTAAATACCACCGGCATCCACCTTGAAGCCGTGGCGGAGCATGTCGCAGCGCTCTTTGGCTCCTGCAGGGACCCCTACAAAGAGGCGAAGCCTCAATAAGATATCTTGAGTCTGAAGGCAGGCTTTTCTTTATCCACAAGATCACCGCGGAAGTACCAGGCTTCCGCGGTTTTTTGATATTCAACAAAAAGCCTGTCCCCGGGCAGGATCTCATTTACATAATCCGCCTGAAAGCCTTTGGGGGAAAGGGTTTCTATCTCATCAAGCGGTATCAGGTCGTCTGCTATATCAAAATAACGCGAATTGTTGAGATGGCCGTTCATATCGGAAAGTGACCAGCCGGCCGTTATTTCCCGGCTTCCCGAAAAAAGGATCTCATCGGAATTTTCCTGCGGCAGATGCACAGCCTTTGGAAGCGAGGCGCCCTGTGGCACTTTGACGCCATCGATCGAGATCCCGACCTTTTCAGGGAAGACCATTGTTCTGTCCTTTTCATTCATAAGGAGCCAGAGGGAGGTGCCCCTGATGATAGGGGTGCTTGAGTCCTTAGGATCGTTCAAGTCACTGTTTTCGTATCTTGTGATCCCCTCGGAATAGATCTCGATATATCTCGGAAAGAAGATATGCATGGTCTTCATGGGATAGAGCCTTATCGTGAGGGTCTCGTCATAGGCAGGCATCCTTACTACATCAAAGGCCTGCTTTGCTATGATCCAGAGAAGTCCGCGGTCCAGCGTGAAATTTCTTGTGACACCTGCTTTTTCGGTAGCTTCCACAGTGAGCTCCTGAAGCAGCTGAAAGAGGACAGAAGTGCGAAGCACCCTTGCCCTGTTTACATAGCGGCTTTCAACATTTATTCTTTTTTCAAAATAATCCTGCATTATTTTTTGTATTTCAGAACCGCGTCAACGAGGTCGCCGAGCCTGCTGTAATGATCCCATTCCTCCTGCGGGATCTTTATCGAAAACTCACCCTCGATCTTGCATATCACAAGGATAAAGTTCATCGAGTCTATGCCCATGTCGCGGTTTACGACGGACTCCTCGGTGAGCTCTTCATCTGCAAGCTGGGGCACATAATCGTGGATGAGCTTGACGATCCTTTCTGTCACTTCTTCTCTTGTAAGGGGCGCTTTTTCTGCCATGGAACTACCTCCTGCGAACTGTGGGGGCCTGATATATCATTTATTTTGCAATGAGCAGGTATCTCATTACCTTTCCGGTTTTCGTTTTCGGGAGCGGTCCCGGTGTGAAGACAATGTCTGAAACCTGACGATCCCTTTGTAATGTCTGATTGAATTCCTCTACGCGTTTTTTCAGCATGTCCTTTGAAAGACCATCCGGAAGGGGATGTCCGATGAAGAGCACGATCTTCCCTCTGCCGGATTGTACCGCGGCCAGATCCTCCACCGAAAGAGCCTCCCGAAGAGCCTTTTCATATTCCGGAAGGAAGACCTTCGTGCCGCTTGAAAGGACTATAACATCTTTTTTCCGTCCCGTCACATGAAGATTTCCTTTTTCATCAATGAAACCGAGGTCTCCTGTGTGAAGGACGCCGGCCTTCAGTATGGAATCGGTATCGCCGTTCAGATAGCCATCCATCATGGATGCTGTTTTGACCAGGATCTCTCCGTCCTCAGCTATCGTAAATTCACAGCCGGGACAGGGGGTAAGGGCCAGAGGGTCTTTGTCATCGTGATGGAGTGCTATACCGCTGGCCGTCTCTGTAAGACCATAGCCAAGATGTACTTCGATATTCATTTGAGAGAGCTTTTCAAGTACTTCTTCTCTTGCGGCAGCTGCGCCTATTATCATGAGGCGAAGGTCGTGATTCAGGCTGCCGGCCTTCACAAGTACCTCTGCCATTGCGGGAACCACAGAAACTATGGTCGGCCTGAAGAAAGAAAAGTCATTGAAGAAATTCCGCGCACCTCTGGAAAGCGCAACGGAAGCGCCATAGCAAAGCCCCCAGAGAAGGGCGCAGATGAAACCGAAAACATGGGCGAGAGGGAGAAGGGAAAGTAATATATCTTTTTCGCCGCAGGACGAGAGCGACTGCCCGTTGTAGCAGGCGCGAAGGAGTGAGCGGGTTGTGAGTATCACGGCCTTTGAAGCAAAGGTCGTGCCTGATGTGAAGAACAATAACCTTCCCTCGCAAACGCCCTTGATGAAAAGATCATCGGATAAAGGACCGTTGGAGGGCGGAACCTCCTTTATCTCAAAGCCTGCGGGCAGAGACTTGTTATCATAGCCTTCGGCCTCAAGGAGAAGAAGGTCGTTTCCGATAAGGAGGTTTGCAAAGAGTGTAGAAATGCATTCGGGAGTCTTTGC
>CACYBK010000129.1 GCA_902772635.1 uncultured Lachnospiraceae bacterium
AGCCCGCTACAGCTGCGTTTTGAGGTGGCACGCTTCGCAATTTGTCCTGCGCAATATGTACATTTAATTCTGCTACAGCTCCTTACTCGATTTTATTCATTAACTCTGAAAGATCTCCGATATAGATGTCCGCTGCCTCTTCAAGTCCCTTCTGGTCACTCTCTCCTTCTTCATCCCTGACTCCTACCGTGAAATACCCGGCATCCGCCGCAGTCCGAAGTGCATAGAGAGAATCCTCGATCACACAGACCTCCTCCCTTCGAAGTCCCATGAAGCCTGCTGCCGCATCATAGATTTCAGGAGAATGCTTGCTCGATCCAACTTCCGCGCTCGTGAAGATCTTTTCGATATGAGAAAGAAGTCCGTTTCGCTCCAGTGCCTTCTCTACATGGGTTCTCGGGCTTGATGTAGCTGCCGTCATCCGGATACCCTTTCCTTCAAAGGTCTCTAGCAGTTCCTCTGCTCCTTCTTTTGTCCCGACCTCATAGTAATAGAAATCCCGGAGCATACCCTGAAGGCCTTCCCCGATTGTCTCACTTGTCTCATCCGAAAGATAATGATCCCGAAGATAGGCAGCGCCCTCCTCCATACTCATTGAAAACAGGATATCTGAAAGTCCCTCCTTGGGTTCCTTTCCACGACTTTTCAAATACCGCTCACCCAGGTCCTTCCATATCCTCATGGAATCAAGCAATACCCCGTCGATGTCGAAGATCACACCCTTGATGTCTTTCAGAAATCTCATACTATTCCTCCGATGAGCCTGAAAGACTCAAGCCTTTTCGCCGAGCATCTCAAGTGTTGCCTTCCGAAGATCTTTCGCAGCCCCTTTGATATCTTCTTTTGCATAGATCGCGCTTATCACAGCGACTCCGCAGATCCCGGTGCCACTGAGCTTTGCCACATTTTCCTCTGTGATCCCGCCTATTGCAATGACAGGAATTGATACGGCCTCACAGATCGCTTTCAAGGTCCCGTGGGAAACCTCCACCGCGTCTGCCTTTGAGCCTGTGGCAAAGACAGCGCCAACCCCAAGATAATCCGCCCCCTGCTCCTCGGCAGCGAGAGCCTGCTCCACAGTCTGTGCCGATACACCAAGGATCTTGTCTGGTCCTATCAGAGCCCTGACATCTCTTGCAGCCATATCATCCTGTCCGACATGGACACCGTCCGCGTCCATTTTTATCGCGATATCAACATTGTCATTGATCACGAAGGGGACCTTGTATTTTCGTGCCAGTTCCTTGAGTTCCAGCGCCTCCTCGTAAAAATGCTCTTCGTCAAGTTCCTTTTCCCGAAGCTGAAGAAAGGTGACACCGCCATCGAGGCTTTCACGAACAACCTCAAAAAGTGTCCTTTCTCCAAGCCAGTGCCTGTCTGTCACCGCGTAGAGTAACAGTTCTTTTTCCAACCGTTCTTTATCGTATCCCATTTTTTGGCTCCTTACCGGATCTCATATTTTGCGCCCCGATCGAGCATCTCTCCGGTCATATTGAAGACCGCATCTATGATCCTGTTCCTGTAGGTGGAATTTCCATCCCCCTTTTGCATATGACTCCAGCCGATCTCGCCGGAAAGTCCCATAGTACAGACTGCTGCCGCGGCAGCTTCAAGAAGCGCATCGGGATTTGCCACAAGAAATGCAGTCATCATGCCGGAAAGCTGACAACCGGTCCCGGTGATCTTCCCCATTTCAGGACGGCCGTTTCGGATCACAAAGCATCTTTTGTCATCAGACACGAGATCGATCGCCCCGGTTATCGCGACTATTGATCCGGTCTGTGACGCGAAGTTTTTTACAAACCTGATCGCATTGTCAAGATTATCCTCTGTTACAGCATCTGCAACATCAGCGTCGACTCCCTTTGTAGTCCCGCTGCCAAGCGCCAGGGTCTTGATCTCTGAGATATTGCCGCGGATCGCGGTGAAGTGTATTTCCTTCATAAGGTCATTGGCCGTATCCGTCCGAAGAACCGATGCGCCTGCACCAACAGGATCAAGCAAAATAACATGATGAAGTTCACCTGCTTTTTTACCTGCCCTGTGCATCCCCTCAATACTCCTCTTGTTGAGGGTTCCGATGTTGATATTCAGTCCTCCGCAGATCGTCGTGATGTCTTCCACATCCTCCGGTTCATCCGACATGATCGGACTTCCTCCGCAGGCCAGGATCACATTTGCCACATCATTCACGGTCACATAATTCGTGATATTGTGGACCAGTGGTACATTTTTTCTGACATTTTCAAGACAGTTCCCAAGCATTTTCCGACTCCTTTCCGGAAAAAAAAGCAGATATGCCACCCGGACATACCTGCTTCCAACCATTTCATCAAAACAGTCAGGTTCAATATATCCCTACGTTGGCATTATCCAAATCAGGTTATGGGTCCGGGCTGTAGCTCCCGTTCTCAGCCTGCCTTCACAAGCTCCCCGTTGAATCTTCCATATTCTATTCTTCAGCGAAAGATTATGCAAGCAAAAATAATGGGTAAATCAATTATCTGCTTTTAATTATCCTCTTCCTGCTGAGACTTATCGCGCCCTGCGGGCAGACCAGACGGCATAGATGACAGCCGACACATTTGCTCCCGTCAAGTTTTGGCTTTCTGTTTTCAAAGCTGATCGCCTGATGGCCTCCGTCACTGCAGGAGATCACGCATCTTCCGCAGCCAACGCATTTGTCTGTTTCAAAAGCCGGAAACAGAACAGTATCCCTCGAAAGACCGTCTGTTGTATCGCTTATCGAAGTCAATCCCACGCCTATGATATCCTTTATTGAATCGATCCCTCTCTGCGCAAGATAAAGATTAAGTCCCGCCTTCAGCTCATCGATCATCCTGTAGCCATACTGCATCACCGCTGTAGCTACCTGTACGGAGCCTGCTCCCATCAGGATAAATTCCAGGGCATCGCGCCAGGTCTCTATCCCTCCGATCCCGCTTATATGAAGACCTGAAAGCACTTTGTTGTTTCCAAGCTCTGAAACAAATCTAAGGGCGATGGGCTTCACCGCATTCCCGCTGTATCCTCCTACAGCAGACCTTCCTTCAACATCCGGAGAGGAAACATAAGTGATGGGATCGACTCCCATTACGCTCTTTATCGTATTGATCGCTGCGAGCCCGTCAGCCCCGCCTCTTTTTGCAGCCTCAGCAGCCGGCGACATCAAAGCAACATTGGGCGTCAGTTTTGCGAGCACCGGTATTGAAGTACTCCGCTTTGCGGCTCTTGTAAATTTCTCCACCAACTCGGGGATCTGACCGATATCGGAGCCGAGACCGTCCTCCTGCATATTGGGACATGAGAAATTGAGTTCCACCGCATCTGCTCCGTTTTCCTCACAGAGCTTTGCCAGAGATTCCCATTCTTCCTCACTCTGTCCCATTATTGATGCAAGTATGAATTTGGATGGATAATTCTTTTTCAATTTCCTCAGAATATCCATATCCTCAGCTACAGTATGTTCCGACAGCTGCTCTATATTTTTGAAACCAATGAAGCTGCCGTTGTCACCCTTGATAGCTGAAAAACGGGGCGAGGCCTCGCGGATGTCAATGGAGCAGATGGTCTTAAAGCAAATCCCTCCCCAGCCTGCTTTGAAAGCTCTTTCACACATGTCATAGGTTGATGCCACAACAGAGGATGCAAGCAGGAAAGGATTTTCCATAGGGACTCCGCAGATATCGCATTTCAGTCTTTCTTCATCTTTGGGAAGAGCGGTCGAAACCAGAGGACGGACATTACAGGAAAGCTCTGTCATGAGTTCTTTGATATGAACCCTGTGGCTGCTTATACACGCCTTTTCACAAGGTGCGCTGCAATTTTTACAGGGGTTTTTCTCCGGCATTTTCAGAGCGGCAACATCGGAATTGTCAAACCAGATCTCAAAAAGCGCCTTCCCCGGATCAAGTCTCTCGCAGGCCCTGGTGCACGGTGCATCCTTACACAAAAGGCATGAGATCATATCTGACCTTTTGATCGGGCTTTGCATTAACATTATCAATCTATCTCCTTTAATATATTTTTCTTAGAATCTCAACAGAATGAAAGAAGCCATATATATCGGCATTTTATCATGCAAGCAGGGTTCCCGCCATAGTTTTTGAACATGTCCTTTTCCCTTCTGCATATTATTTTTGGTTGGGAAAAGTTCGTTTTTGTGATAAAATAGTGACTACTCGTATGCATTTTTTTGGAGGGAAGATAATATCCTAAACTCTCCAGTAATTACACTCGATATTTTTTAACAACTTTTTGCCCCTTGATAACCGCATAAACACGCACTTTCAGCGAT
>CACYBK010000130.1 GCA_902772635.1 uncultured Lachnospiraceae bacterium
ATTACTGATACCTCTCTTTCGGTGTGATGAAATCAGTATAGCACAGATGGAAAAATATGGCTACTTATTTAATTTATGATGTACTAGCAATAACACCTTTCAAATAATATCATAAGATGATAAGATACTTCACTTATATTAAATTTAATGTCGAATATTTTATATGTTTATGTGGAATTTTTGTGGTCATTCAGCCCCTGTAACGCCTTGAATTTCGCTGATAGCAAGGGTTTGTGGAACGGGTAATTTATTCCATCTCAATCGTCCCCGGGGGTTTGCTGGTGAGGTCGTAGAATACGCGGTTTACGCCCCGGACCTCGTTTATGATCCGGTTCATCACTGTGTGAAGTACCTCGTACGGTATTTCGGCGGATTCCGCAGTCATGAAATCAGACGTGATCACAGCCCGAAGGGCTATGGCATTGTCATAGGTCCTCTCGTCTCCCATTACACCGACAGAGCGCATATTGGTAAGGGCCGCGAAATACTGATCAGGCATCCAGGAGGGACGTTCCTCCAAAGCCTCGACAGCCTTCCTTATCTCATCCCGGAAGATGAAGTCGCAGTCCTGCACTATCCGAACCTTTTCCTCAGTAACCTCTCCCATTATCCGAACACTAAGACCCGGTCCCGGGAAGGGCTGCCTTGAGACGAGTTCTTCAGGAATTGAAAGCTTTCTTCCAACCTCTCTCACCTCATCCTTGAAGAGGTTTCTTAAGGGCTCTATCAGTTCCTTGAAATCAACATGGTCGGGAAGGCCGCCAACATTGTGATGCGATTTGATGACCGCGGATTCCCCTCCAAGCCCTGATTCAACTACATCCGGATAAATAGTGCCCTGGGCGAAGAAATCCACAGTTCCAATCTTCTTTGCTTCTTCCTCAAAGACCTCTATGAAATCGCGGCCTATTATCTTTCTTTTCTGCTCCGGCTCCGTGACACCGGAAAGATCGCGTAAAAACCTTTCCTTCGCGTCCACCCTTATGAAATTGAGATCAAAGCTTCCGGATGGTCCGAATACCGCCTCGACCTCATCTCCCTCGTTCTTTCGAAGAAGACCGTGATCTACAAAAACGCATGTCAGCTGTTTTCCGACAGCCCTTGAAAGAAGCGCCGCAAGAACCGACGAATCCACGCCTCCGGAAAGAGCAAGGAGGACCTTTTTTTCACCGATCCTCTCCCGAAGCGAATTTATGGTTCTTTCAACGAAAGCGCCCATCTCCCAGGTGCCTTTGGTATCACAGATATTCCGGACAAAGTTTTTGATCATAGTCTTTCCATAGGGAGTATGAAGGACCTCGGGATGAAACTGCAGTCCGTAAAGCTTTCTATCGTCATCGGCTACGGCCGCAAAGGGACAGTTTTTCGTATGGGCTATCGTCTTAAACCCCTCTGCCAAAGCTGTAATATGGTCAAAGTGGCTCATGAAGCACTCCGTCTCCTGCGGGACATCCTTAAACAGAGGAGACAGCGTATCAACAGAAAGCTCCGTATGCCCGTATTCTCTCATTGCCGCCCGCTCTACCTTTCCTCCCAGGACATGCTGCATGAGCTGTGCGCCGTAACAGAGCCCGAGTACAGGAATGCCGCATTCAAAAAGTGCCTTTTCGCAGGAGGCCGCCCCCTCTTCGTAACAGGAGGAAGGTCCGCCGGTAAGTATCAGCCCCCTGGGTGATTGAGCCATTATCTTTGAAATGGGAGTTTTGTATGAAACGATCTCACAATAAACATTGCATTCCCTAACACGGCGCGCCACAAGCTGGTTGTACTGCCCGCCGAAGTCTATGACTATTATCTTTTCTTCACTCATTTTTCGCCTCAAAAAAATGCTGTTTGTAAAGCCACAAAGCGATTATAGCTATTTTTCTCCCGCCTCTCAACATTGACAATCCCGCTGGATATGTTAAATTTTATAGTGCTTTCGTTTTGTATGGAAGGAGCAGGATTATGATAAAGAAAACAAAATATGACAATGATACCCTTATCTTCAAAAAAGGTGATGAAGCTGAGCTTATGTACCGCGTCGTGGAGGGGTCCGTCCGGATCGTAGACGGCTATGGCACTGATAATGAGCAGGAGATCGCAGTTCTTGAAAGCGGAAGCTTCATAGGCGAGATGGGGATAATCGAAAAAGCTCCAAGAAGCGCTGATGCAGTAGCTGTTGCCGGAACAGTCCTTGCAAGCATCAGCTTTTCCGATTTTGATGCTTTTGTAAAAGAGGACACCGAATCTGCAATATTTCTGATGCAGACGATGTCCGAAAGGCTGAGGAACACGGACAAAAAATATGTGGATGCCGTAAGGCTTTTGAATGAATATTATGATGAGGACGAACTGAACGAAACCTCGATCAATATAGAGTTCAAAAAGGTCAACCACCGCTTTGGAAGTTCACTTCGGGCAAGGGGGCTTTTCTCAAGAATAGAGAAAAAGGAGATCCCGCTCACATCTGCGGATGCCGGTGGGATCATATTCTCAGAGGGAAGCGTCGGAACTGTTATGTACCTCATCCTCAAGGGAAAGGTTGATTTCTTTCTCGGATTCAGAGGAAAACAAAAGCTTCTTGTCGGATCAGCTGAAGAGGGTGACATATTCGGTGAGATGGCAGTTCTCGAAGGCGAGGAAAGAAGCGCGACAGCTGTCGCATCAACTGATGTAAAGCTGAAGCCCGTTACCAAAGATGAACTTTCCGACTTCCTTAAGGAAAATCCGAAATATGCTGTTCGGATCCTTAAAAACCTCTCAGGACGCATCAGGGAAAAGACCAGCGACTATGTGGATGTTCTGAAGGTCGCTTCCGAATTTGTGAAGCTGAACAGTTCAGCTCTCTCCGATACTGAGAACTGGAAGGACATGATGGCACTTGCCTCATATTACAACCTTCTTCAGGCACAGCCCTATATGATGAGATGATACGGGGAGCGAATAATGATATTGATAGTGCCTGCCCCGGAGCAGTATGATTCTTATCTTTCATTTGCCACTGAAAACGGTCTTGGCTTTGAGATTCAGGACCTTATGTTTCCGGCCGTGATGGATGATGAGCAAAAAGTAAAAGAGCTTCTTTCCCTTTATGAAAAGGCTCCCGTCGTTTCTCTCCACGGTCCCTTTATAGACCTTAATTTTTCAGGAGGCGACAAAAAGGTCTTTGACATCACAAAAGAGCGTATTGAGACCTGTGCCTCCTACTGTAATTTCCTCGGTGCGAAAAAAATGGTACTCCACTCCTGTTTCTTTACGGTGTCACCGAAGGAGGATCCTCTTTATGAAATCTGGAGCAGGACCGCTGCAGAGCTTCTCTGCGGGATAGCTGAAAAATATGACATTACTCTTTGCATAGAAAATGTCATTGACAGAGATCCCGATATCATCAAGCGGATGGTGGAGACAGCAGATCATCCTAAGGTCAGGGTCTGCCTTGATGTTGGGCATGCAAACTTTTCAATGGCAGGCATCGATACCTGGATGAAGGCGCTCGGCCAATACATAGTCCACTTCCATCTGCACGACAACAAAGGCTACTATGACGAGCATCTTGCAGCAGGTGATGGTACCGTTGAATGGAAAAGGTTTTTTGACCTTGAAAAAAGACTTGATGGGGACTCGGATATGCTCCTTGAGGTCCGCTCTCTCGAAAGCACAAAAAGATCCTTTGAATTTTTGAAAGATTATGTCTGATAATTACGATGAATTCATAAACAAAAGCATCATAAAAAACATGTCTGAGGGCATCCTCACGATATCAATGAAGGGCAGCATCATCTCCGCAAATGATGCCGCTCTTTCTATTCTGTCGCTCCCTCCAGATATAAAGGGAAAGAATTTTTCAGCTCTCTTTTTTGATGAAGAGGGAAAAAGCGATGACTTCATCCAGTCCTTTCTTGATGCCATCTACGAAAATACAGTGATCAACAATTCGACCATATCTTATGAACGAAATGGGACAAAAAGACAGCTTTTCATCAGCACCTTCTTTTTAAAGGACGGTGATGAAAAGATAGGTGTTTCCGCGGTCTTTTCAGACATCACTGAAATGAGTGAAATGAGAGACTCTCTGAAGGCCATGGAAAGGATCAGGGAGCTTAATGAAAAGCTTGAACAAAGAAACGCATTCATAAAAAAGACCTTCGGGCGTTATCTTTCGGAAGATATAGTTGAAACAATACTTGATACAAAGGACGGCCTTTCGATAGGCGGAAAACGGAAGGCTGTCACCGTTATGTTTAATGACATAAGAGGCTTTACCGCACTGTCCGAAAAGATGGATCCCGAAGATCTCATCGCCATGCTGAACCTCTATCTATCAGCCATGACGGATATCATACAAAAAAATCACGGCACTATACTTGAGTTCATCGGGGACGCGATACTCGCAGTCTTCGGTGCTCCGATAGAGTCTGATACAAAGGAATATGATGCGGTAAAGTGCGCGATCGAAATGCAGCAGGAAATTCCAAAGCTTAATGAAAGTTATGAAAAGCAAAATTTCCCGAAGATCGCCATGGGTATAGGCATCCACACGGGGGATGTGATACTTGGAAATATAGGCTCATTAAAAAAGATGGAATATGATGTGATCGGGAAGAACGTAAACCTTGCCTCCCGGATCGAGACTTACACGATAGGCGGACAGATCTTCATTTCAAATGAGACAAAGGAGCATGTTAAGGGCAAACTTCAGATCGGAAAGATCCTTGATATCATCCCCAAGGGTACTGCGCAGGAGATCACGATATTTGAGGTGCTCTCACTTGATGGCCTTTCGGTACCTGTGAAGGAGCAGCACTTCAAAAAGCTTGATGAGCCGCTCCAATTTGACCTCCTTCTCCTTGACGGAAAGCACGGAGGAAGGGAGCCGTTTCAAACGGAGCTTGTCTCATATTCAGAGGACGACCTTTGGATAAAGACAAGCGCCCCTCTTTCAAATTCAAAAAACGTGCTCTTTTCCCTTCACAATGAGGATATATATGCGAAGGTAATTGATGAAAAAGACGGACTATTTCTCCTGAATATCACATCAGGTGAGCTGCCTTTATCCTCTCTATAGCAAGAGCGCTGTTTTCGACGGTATTGAAGGCGGTCAGCCTGAAATAGCCTTCACCCATGGGGCCAAAGCCCACTCCCGGGGTACCTACGATATTCACCTTTGAAAGCAAAAGATCAAAGAAATCCCAGCTTGTCATATTGCCGGGTGTCGAAAGCCAGATATATGGCGCGTTCTCTCCTCCGTATACGGTGAAGCCCGCTTCCTTAAGCCCTGCCTTCAAAAACGAAGCGTTTTTCATATAACCTTCGACCTGCTTTTTCACCTGTTCCTTCCCTTCAGGAGAATAAACTGCCTCTCCCGCTCTTTGAACAATATAAGGAGCCCCGTTGAACTTCGTGCCGTGGCGGCGTGCCCAAAGGGAATGAAGTGAGACACCCGAAAGCTTAAGAGTCTTTGGAACAACAGTGAAGCCCAGTCGAAGACCTGTAAAGCCCGCATTCTTTGAGAAGGAACGAAATTCTATCGCACACTCATTCGCCCCCTCGCATTCATATATGCTGTGAGGAAGCGAAGGATCACTTATATATGCTTCATAGGCGCTGTCATAGAGGATCACGGCCTTTCTCTTTATTGCCCGGTCAACAAAATCCTGAAGCCTTTCCTTTGTGATCGTCATCCCTGTTGGATTGTTCGGAAAGCAAAGATAGATAATATCAACCGGCCCCTTCGGAAATTCCGGGACAAAGTCGTTTTCCTTTGTGCAGGGCATATATATGAGCTTTTTGTAACGCCCCAGCGCACTGTCAAATTCCCCGGCTCTTCCCGCCATTACATTTGAGTCGACATAGACAGGATATACGGGATCGCAGACTGCGACCCTGTTGTCGTACCCGAATATCTCCTGAATGTTTGAGGTATCTGATTTCGCACCATCCGAGACAAAGATCTCGTCAGGCGATATGTCTATCCCGCGGGCCTCGTAATCATTTTTTGCAATCTTTTCCCGAAGAAATTCATAGCCAAGGTCGGGCGCATATCCCCGAAAGGTGCTTGCAGCCGCCATCTCATCAACAGCATTATGAAGCGCGTCTATGATGGCCGGTGCAAGTGGCTTTGTCACATCTCCTATTCCAAGCCTTATGATATTTGCGTCGGGATGAGCCGTTTCATATTCTTTGACCTTTTTTGCGATCGTTGAAAAAAGATAACTTCCCTGCAGCTTCAGATAGTTTTCATTTACGGATGCCATCAGCACTTTCCTTTCAATTCTTTTTGTTTTCCAATGCTTCCTTTATGAAACGAAGGAACAAAGGGTGCGCCCTGTCCGGGCGGGATCTGAATTCCGGATGATATTGTACACCAAGATAGAAGGAAAGTCCCATAACTTCCATTTCCTCCATCAAAAGTCCGTCCGGAGATGTGCCTGCAAAGAGAGCGCCTGCCTCTTCAAATCGTTCCTTGTAATCATTATTGAATTCGTATCTGTGCCTGTGGCGCTCACTGATCTCATCACTTCCATAGCAATCATGCAAAAGGCTGTCACGCGCTATTTTGCAGGGATAGGCACCGAGACGAAGGGTTCCGCCCTTGTCTATATCATTGCTCTGCCCCGGCATGAAATCGATTACCTTGTTTTTGCATTGCTCGTCAAACTCGCCGGAATTTGCGTCGCGGATCATAAGGACGTTCCTTGCAAATTCTATGACTGCTATCTGCATCCCGAGACAGATCCCGAAATATGGGACATTGTTTTTCCTCGCATATTCGGCGGAGAGTATCATCCCGGATATTCCTCTGTCTCCGAAGCCTCCGGGAACTATGATGCCGTCAAGCTGCGAAAGTATCTCAGCGACGTTATTTTCATTAATCTCCTCGGAGTTTATCCAGACTATATCTGTTTTTGCTCCGTTCTCAAAGCCCGCTGTCTTCAGCGCCTCCGCTACCGAAAGATAGGCATCGTGAAGGTGGACATATTTTCCCACCAGACCGATCCTGACCTCGCGATCAAGGTGCGAGGACCTTTCCACCACCTCCTTCCAATGCGAGAGATCCGGCTCCTTCGCCTCAATATGAAGTTCCCGCAGTACTATACTTGAAAAGCCCGATTCCTCAAGCATGAGGGGTGCAGCATAAAGATTCGAAAGGGTCCTGTTCTCGATCACGCAGTCCTCCTTCACATTACAGAAATGCGCGATCTTTTTGAATATCTCCTCCTCCAAAGGCTCATCACAGCGAAGGACGAGGATGCCGGGATTTACGCCCATTCCCTGGAGTTCCTTTACGGAATGTTGAGTGGGCTTTGACTTGTGCTCGCAGGAGCCGTGAAGATAGGGCACAAGGGTAACATGTATAAAAAGACTGTTCTCTCTCCCGACCTCAAGCGAGATCTGCCTCACCGCTTCTATGAAGGGCTGCGATTCTATATCGCCGATGGTTCCTCCGATCTCAGTGATGACCACATCCGCGTTTGTCTTTTTCCCTACCCTGTAGACAAAATCCTTGATCTCGTTTGTTATATGGGGAATGACCTGGACAGTGGAGCCAAGATACTCCCCTCTCCTCTCCCTATTGAGCACATTCCAGTAAACGCGTCCTGAAGTGAGATTTGAATACTTGTTCAAGTCTTCGTCTATGAACCTTTCGTAGTGACCGAGATCAAGATCTGTCTCCGCCCCGTCGTCCGTCACATAGACTTCGCCGTGCTGATAAGGACTCATCGTACCGGGGTCCACATTGATATAAGGGTCAAGCTTTTGCGCGGCTACCTTCAGTCCGCGCGATTTCAGAAGCCGCCCGAGGGAGGCTGCGGTTATCCCCTTTCCAAGTCCCGATACGACTCCGCCGGTTACGAAAATGTATTTTGTCATTATCTTATCTTCCCCCAAAAAGCTATTTCCCGCTGTCACCGTAATTTGAAAGAACACGGGCTGAAGGATCATCAACGTTGCAGCCCTCCCAGTCTTTGTTCGGCATCCAAAAATCCTTTATCATCATTGACTGACCGGGATAATATTTTTCAAAGATCTCCCGATAGAGCAGGGACTCCTTTGTAAAGGGCTTCGCATGAGCATATTTTTCACAGCCCTTCTCAAATTCATCCAGAGTGTATTTTCCTTCAGCATATTCCTTCAGATAGTCGACCATTGAATGCCCTACCGCGTCGGAAAAGGCCGCCTTCTCACGCCATAATATGTCGAAGGGAAGATAATCCCCTTTTTCAAAGGCGTGGCGGAGAAGGTATTTTCCCTTGTTGTAGCTGTTCATCTTCATCTTTGGATCGATCGACATCACGTAGCGGACGAAATCGAGATCCCCAAAGGGCACCCTTGCTTCAAGTGAGTTCACTGAGATACATCTGTCCGCCCGGAGCACATCATACATATGAAGCTCTCTCACTCTCTTTTCGGCTTCCTCCTGGAAGGCCTCTGCTGACGGTGCAAAATCAGTATATTTGTATCCGAAAAGCTCGTCCGAAACCTCTCCTGTAAGGATGACTCTGATATCCGTCTGCTCATGTATCGCCTTACAAAGAAGATACATTCCCATGCTTGCCCTTATCGTTGTGATATCATAAGTCCCGAGAAGGAAGATCACTTCATCAAGCGCGTTTATTACATCATCTCTTGTAATGATGACCTCTGTATGATCGCTCCCGAGATAGTCGGCAGTCTGCTTTGCATATTTGAGATCGATAGCGTCCTCACTCATCCCGATAGCAAAGGTTCTGATGGGAGTACTTTGCTTCTTTGCCGCGATCGAGCAGACGAGTGATGAATCAAGCCCGCCTGAGAGCAGGAAGCCAACCTTCGCGTCAGAGACGAGGCGCTTCTCAACACCCTTGATAAGCTTCTCCCTGATATTTTTGCAAATGGTTTCGATATCGTCCTTTATGACATTATCCGGCTTTGCGATATCGCAGTAGGAAATGAACTCCCCGTCTTTGTAATAATGCCCGGGCGGGAAGGGCTTGATCTCCCCTGAAACAAGCGGCATAAGCCCCTTTGGCTCGCTTGCAAAGACTATCGTCCCCCTCTCACTAAAGCCGTAGTAGAGGGGCCTTATCCCGATCGGGTCTCTTGCCGCTATCCATTCCTTTGTTCTTTGATCAAAGATAATGAGCGCAAATTCCGCATCAAGCTTTGAAAACATATCTTTCCCGTATTCATAGTAAAGTGGGAGCAGAATCTCACAATCACTGTCGCTCTTGAAGGAATAGCCCTTCTCTATGAGCTCATCACGAAGCTTTTGAAACCCGTATATCTCGCCATTGCAGACAAGGACCGACTCCTCATGCAAAAAGGGCTGCATCCCTTCGGGCGTAAGCCCCATGATGGAAAGACGCTGGAAGCCCATTATCCCTTCGTCAGAGACAAAGAGCCTTGACTGATCGGGACCACGTGAGACAGTCTTTTTCATCGCCTCGCAAAAGCTTTTCTCGTCATAGTCTCTTCCGCACCAGGCATAAATACAACACATAAGTATCTCCTCTGATTACAATGTCACTTTACTGAAAAGAGCAGTTCTCCATAGGAAGGAAGCGGCCAGCAGACTCTGCCTACCATCTCCTCTGCCTGATCCGCATAGCTCCTGAGCTCATCCATTACGGGAAGCATCCTGTCTCTTATGGCCTTGCTCTGATCAAGGACAGAATCAATCTCTCCCGTTTCATCATAAACGCTTTTCAGCTTGTCAACATCTTCGTACATCCCGTCCGAAAAACCTGAAAGCTTCTTTACGACATTGATCTCGCTTTCGCATGAGATATCATCAGAAACTGCCTTCTTGCCCTCGATCACTTTGCAGAGCCTTCCCTCATAAGCCTCGATCGCCGGGATTATCATCCGCTGCGCTATATAGATCATTGTGCTTGCCTCTATACGGACCTGCTTGCAGTAGTTGTCGAGCATGATCTCACATCTTGACTGAAGCTCGGCCTCGGAGAATACCTTGTGCGAGGTGAGCATCTTTACATTCTTTTCATCAAGGAGATGGGGCATACAGTCAGGGGTTGTAGGATAATTTGAAAGCCCTCTGACCTCAACCGCCTCCTTCACCCAGGAGGGATCATAGCCGTTGCCGTTGAAGATGATCCTCTTGTGATCCTTGATGGTCTTTTTGATCATCGAATTCAAGGTCTCTTCAAAATTGTCGGCAGTTTCAAGCCGGTCAGCATATATCTTTAGAGATTCAGCCACAGCCGAGTTCAGCATCATGTTCACGCAGGCGATGCTGTTTGACGAGCCAAGGCTTCGAAACTCAAATTTGTTTCCGGTAAAGGCGAAGGGAGATGTACGGTTTCTGTCCGTCGTATCCCTTTTAAACCTCGGAAGCACGTCAACACCAAGCTTCATCAGTTTCTTCTCTGTCCCGCTGTAGGGAGTATCAGTCTCGATAGCCTGAAGTATCGCGCTCAGCTCATCTCCGAGGAAGATAGAGATAATGGCGGGAGGCGCTTCATTTGCGCCCAGCCTGTGATCGTTTCCGGCGGTCGCTACCGAGAGGCGGAGGAGATCCTGATAATCATCGACTGCCTTTATGACCGCGCAAAGGAAGAGCAGAAACTGCGCATTCTCATAGGGCGTCTCTCCGGGCGAGAGCAGGTTCACTCCGGTATCTGTGGACATGGACCAGTTGTTGTGCTTGCCGCTTCCGTTCACACCGGCGAAAGGCTTCTCATGGAGAAGACAGACCATTCCGTGCCGGGCAGCGACCTTCTGCATCATTTCCATCATGAGCTGGTTCTGGTCGGTCGCGATATTTGTAGTGGTATATATAGGAGCGAGCTCATGCTGCGCCGGCGCGACCTCATTGTGCTCTGTCTTTGCATATATACCGAGCTTCCAGAGCTCCTCATTGAGATCGTTCATAAATTCCTGTACACGGGGCTTTATGACTCCAAAATAATGGTCGTCCATCTCCTGCCCCTTTGGAGACCTCGCTCCAAAGAGTGTACGGCCGGTATATTTGAGGTCAGGCCTCTTGTCATACATCTCCCTTGTGATGAGGAAATATTCCTGCTCTGGGCCTACCGAGGTATGAACATATTTTGCTGTGTCGTTTCCAAAGAGGCGTAAGATCCGAAGAGCCTGCTTGTTGAGAGCCTCCATCGAACGAAGAAGAGGTGTTTTTTTGTCAAGGGCCTCACCGCCGTATGAACAGAAGGCTGTCGGGATACAGAGTGTCTTCCCCTTGATGAAAGCGTATGAGGTGGGATCCCAGGCTGTATAGCCCCTTGCCTCAAAGGTAGCTCTGATACCGCCTGTAGGAAATGATGAAGCGTCCGGCTCGCCCTGGATCAGCTCCTTTCCGGAGAAATCCATGATCACGCTGCCGTCGGGAGAAGGCTCTATGAAAGAATCGTGTTTTTCAGCCGTGACCCCGGTGAGCGGCTGGAACCAGTGAGTATAATGAGTCGCACCGCGTTCAACCGCCCAGTCACGCATAGCCTTCGCCACAGAATCAGCAACATCAGTCTTCAATCTCGCACCGCAATCTATGGTCTCCCGAAGCGATTGATATACATCACCCGGAAGAACGGACCTCATTGTCCTGTCGTCAAAAACCATGCTTCCAAAATACTCAGGTACTGTTTTTTCTGTCATGATAATTCTCCTTTCATTATGATCAAGCGCTCTATATCAAAGGCGTATAGCCCATCAGATATTCATCTACGGCTGCCGCGCAATGCCTTCCCTCGGCTATAGCCCAGACCACAAGGGACTGGCCGCGTCGCATATCTCCTGCCGAAAAGACCTTTGGAACCGACGTTCTGTAGCCGCCTTCCTTTGCATCCACATTGCCTCTCTCTGTGAGGCTCACCTTTGTTTCCTTTGCTATATAGTCTTCGCATCCCAAAAAGCCTGCCGCAATGATGAGAAGATCACAATCTATCTCATTCTCGCTTCCCTTTACCTCAATAAGCTTTCGCCCCTCGAATGCGACCTTTACGGTCTTTATTGAAGAGAGCTTTCCATTTTTCTGTTTCAGCTCCTTCACCGTAGTCTCATATATCCTCGGATCTTTTCCGAATACCTCTATCGCCTCCTGCTGCCCGTAGTCGGTCTTTAAGACCTTCGGCCACTCGGGCCAGGGATTGTCGCCCCTTCTTTCCTTTGGCGGCTTTGGCATCATCTCAAGCTGAATCACATTCTTTGCTCCCTGCCGGATACAGGTCCCGAGGCAGTCATTTCCTGTATCGCCGCCACCGACTATCACGACATTTTTCCCCTTCGCGCTGATAGTCCATTTGTCATTGCCGCTTAATAAATCCTTTGTCGCGCTCTTTAAAAAATCGACCGCAAAATAAATATCCTTACACTCTTCTCTACCCGGCAGGGAAAGGTCTCTTGGCTTTTTCGCCCCGCAGGAAAGGATCACGGCATCATTATCTTTTAACAGTACTTCAAAAGTAATGTCCCTCCCGACGTCAACTCCTGTCTTAAAGACCACTCCTTCTTCTTCCATGAGCTTTTTCCGGCGCTCTATGACCTTCTTATCAAGCTTCATGTTCGGGATGCCGTACATGAGGAGGCCGCCGATTCGATCCTCTCTTTCGTATACTGTGACTTCGTGCCCTCTTTTGTTCAGCCTGTCCGCTGCCGCAAGACCGGCAGGACCTGCACCGACTACTGCAACAGACTTTCCGCTTCTTACCGGTGGGATACAGGGCTTCATCCATCCTTCCTCAAAACCCTTTTCAATGAGAAACAGCTCATTGTCGTGGATCGTCACGCTCTCGCCACAATATCCGTTGATGCAGGCCTTCTCGCAAAGAGCCGGGCAGACACGACCTGTAAATTCGGGAAAGCTTGAGGTCTTTAAAAGTCTTGAAAGGGCATGCTCAAAGTGACCCTTGTATATCTCGTCATTCCACTCCGGAATGAGATTGTGGAGCGGGCAGCCTGTCACCATTCCCTTTAAGCTAATGGCTGACTGGCACATCGGGACTCCGCAGTCCATGCATCGCGCCGCCTGACATCTCCTTTCATCCTCCGAAAGATGCTCATGAAATTCCGAAAAATCCTTGATGCGGACAGGTGCCGCCATCCACGGATCTTCATGCCGTTCATATTCAAGAAAGCCTGTAGCCTTTCCCATCTCAATCTCCTTTGATACTGATAATCTCTCTTAAGCGCTTGCTTCTTTAAAGGCCTCATAGACCGCCTTATCATGGCGTATCCCCTGCTCCTCATATTTTGCTATCAGCATGAGCATATTCCTGTAATCAATGGGGATGATCTTCTTGAAAAGCGGAGCGTAGCTTTCAAGATCATTTAAGATCTCTTTCGCCTTCTTTGAGCCTGTGCATCTTTCATAGTCCGTAAGTATTGCCAGAAGCTCCTTTTTGTCCGCTTCCTCATAAAGCTCGCTCATCTCGATCAAAGCCTTGTTCGTCTTCGTATAAAGGCTGTGGTCCCTGTCAAGGACATAGGCTATGCCCCCACTCATGCCGGCGGCAAAATTCCTTCCAACGGGACCGAGGATCACTGCCACTCCTCCTGTCATATATTCAAGACCGTGGTCTCCAACTCCTTCGCATACCCCGAGTGCACCCGAATTTCTCACCATGAAGCGCTCGCCTGCAATACCGTTGATATAGGCAGTACCGCTTGTAGCACCATACAGCGCGACATTACCGATGATGACATTGTCCTTTGCTTCAAAGGCCGCATTCTTTGGAGGTTGTACTATCACCTTTCCTCCTGAAAGCCCCTTGCCGAAGCCGTCATTTGCATCACCTTCAAGGCAAAGTGTGAGTCCCTTTGGTATGAATGCTCCGAAGCTCTGCCCTGCTCCGCCGGACATTTCTATAACGACGCTGTCATCCTTTAAGCTGCGACCGAACAGTTCCGTCAGCCTTGATCCGGTCATAGTCCCGACTGCCCTGTCCGTGCTTGATATCTCAATGCCTGAAAGCTTAAGCCCTTTCTTTCCGTCCCACTTCTCAATCTTCGGCAGGAAGACCTTCTCGTCTATCGTCTTTGAAAGCGCGAAGTCATATATATCCTCAGGGATGAAATGACGCTTTTCAGCCTTTGCGTAAGAAGAATCTATGATCCTTGAAAGATCGACCATCTGTGCCCGCTTTGTGATCTGATGCTCCTTTACAAAAAGGCAGTCACTCCTGCCGACCATCTCTGATACTGTCCGAAAACCAAGGGAAGCCATGATCTCCCGAAGCTCCTCGGCAATAAAGGTCATAAAGTTCATCACGTATTCGGGTTTACCCTTGAAGCGCTTTCGAAGTTCTTCATTCTGGCAGGCTATCCCAAAGGGGCAGGTATCCTTGTTGCAGACCCTCATCATCATGCAGCCCATTGATACAAGCGGCGCCGTTGCAAAGCCGAATTCCTCCGCGCCGAGCAATGCAGCTATGGCTACGTCCCGTCCGCTCATCAGCTTTCCGTCTGTCTCTATGACTACCCGGCTCCTTAAGCCGTTTTCAATAAGAGCATGATGTGTCTCGGAAAGACCAAGCTCCCAGGGCAGACCGGCATTGTGTATCGAGCTTTGGGGAGCAGCCCCTGTTCCGCCGTCATAGCCTGAGATCAGGACTACCTGAGCACCGGCCTTTGCCACCCCACAGGCAATGGTTCCGACGCCGGCTTCAGAGACAAGCTTTACGGATATCCTTGCCCGTTTGTTCGCGTTTTTAAGGTCAAAGATCAGTTGGGCAAGATCCTCGATGGAATAGATGTCATGATGTGGCGGGGGTGATATGAGTGCAACTCCCGGGGTTGAATACCTTCTCTCGGCGATCCAAGGGTAGACCTTCTTTCCCGGAAGATGTCCTCCCTCACCGGGCTTGGCGCCCTGTGCCATCTTGATCTGGATCTCCTCGGCATTTACAAGATATTCGCTCGTAACGCCAAAGCGTCCGGAAGCAACCTGCTTGATCTTTGAATTTCTTTCCGTCGAAAACCTGGCAGGGTCCTCTCCGCCCTCACCGGTATTTGATCTTCCGCCAAGCCTGTTCATTGCGATCGCAAGTGTCTCATGCGCTTCCTTTGAAATCGAGCCGTAAGACATTGCTCCTGTCTTAAAGCGCTTTACGATCTCACTTGCGCTCTCCACCTCTTCTATCGGAACCGGCTCTCTGTCAGACCTTAGATCTATCAGTCCTCTTAAGGTATGAGGTTTCTCATTATCGACTATTGCCGTATATTCCTTAAAGAGTTCATAGCTCCCCTCTCTGACCGCTCTTTGAAGAGCGACAATAGTCTTTGGATCATAGAGATGATCCTCCTTGTCATCTCCGCTACGCAGTCCGTGGAAGCCGGTGCTTTCAAGGCTTGTATCAACTGAAAGTCCCATGGGATCAAAAGCTCTGTCATGTCGGAAAAGGACACCCTCTGAGATTTCAGCAAGACCTATCCCTCCGACTCTGCTCTCTATCCCTGTGAAGTATCTGTCCACGACCTCCTTTGATATCCCGACCGCTTCAAATATCTTTGCCGACTGATAGGACTGAAGTGTCGATATTCCCATCTTCGCGGCCGTCTTTACTATGCCGTGAAGGATCGCATTGTTGTAATCCGCTATCGCGGTATGATAGTCCTTGTCAAGGATTCCCTTGTCAATGAGCTCTGCAATGCATTCATGCGCAAGATAGGGGTTGATAGCCCTTGCCCCGAACCCGAGCAAAGTTGCCATCTGATGCACATCCCGGGGTTCACCGCTTTCGAGGATTATCGATACCGCTGTACGCTTCTTTGTCGTGACGAGATGCTGCTCTACTGCCGATACCGCAAGAAGCGAAGGGATGGGCACATGGTTCTCATCCACTCCCCTGTCGGAAAGGATCACTATATTCACTCCCTTACTGCATATCCTATCTACATTTACAACAAGCTGTGACAGAGCCTTCTCAAGGGATGTGTTCTTGTAATGGAGAATTGAAACGACCGCGCTCCTAAAGCCCTCCCGGTCAAGGGACCGGATCTTTAAAAGATCCACCCCCGTGAGGATCGGATTGTTGATCTCGAGGACCCGGCAGTTTTGGCCTTTTTCAAGAAGGAGGTTTCCGTCAGAACCGACATATACTGTCGTATCGGTAACTATCTCCTCCCTTATGGAATCTATGGGAGGATTCGTGACCTGAGCAAAAAGCTGCTTGAAATATGAGAATAAGAGCTGATGCTTTTCGGAAAGGACCGCAAGCGGAATGTCATGTCCCATTGAAGCCGTTGGTTCAACACCGTTCTCAGCCATTGGAAGTATCTGCCCCTTCACATCCTCATAGGTATATCCAAAGACCCGATACAGCTTGTCACGAAGAGCCTTCTCGTGAGTAGGTATCTTCTTGTTCGGGATCTTCAATTCCGAAAGTTGAAGGAGATTAAGTGAAAGCCACTCCCCGTAAGGGTTTCTTTTGGCATAATACTCTTTACATTCCTCATCTGAAATCAGGCGTCCCTGCACTGTATCGATCAGCAGCATCTTTCCGGGGCGAAGGCGGGATTTTTTTACGATATGCGAAGGCTCAACCGGAAGCACGCCGACCTCAGATGAGAGGATGAGCCTGTTGTCATCTGTTATGTAATACCTTGAAGGACGAAGCCCGTTTCGATCGAGGGTAGCACCCGCAATCTCTCCGTCCGTGAAGATCATAGCCGCCGGCCCGTCCCAGGGTTCCATCATAGTTGCGTAATAATGATAAAAATCCTTCTTTTCCTCTCCCATATGAGGATCATTCTTCCATGGCTCAGGTATCATCATCATGACAGCGAGCGGAAGCGGAATATTGTTCATCATGAAAAATTCAAGTGAATTGTCGACCATAGCAGAATCGGAACCGGTCTTGTGGATGATCGGAAAGGTCTTCCCCGCGTCCTGCTCAAGCTCTTCACTGTAGAGAGTCTCTTCTCTTGCTATCATCCTGTCATAATTTCCGCGGATGGTATTGATCTCGCCATTATGCGCTATGAGTCTGTAGGGATGCGCCCTCTCCCATGAGGGTGTGGTATTTGTGGAGAAGCGGGAATGAACAATTGCGATCGCGCTCTCATATTCCCTGCTTTGAAGGTCACTGTAAAACCGCCTCAGCTGTCCTACAAGGAACATGCCCTTGTAGACTATCGTCCTTGAAGACAGGGAGCAGATATAGGTATCATCCGTACTCTGCTCAAATTCCCTTCGAAGGACGTAAAGCCTTCTGTCAAATGAAAGGCCTTTTGCCACATCAGAGGGACGAGCGATGAAGCACTGGCTGATATAGGGCATGCAGGAAAGAGCTATCTTTCCAAGGATATCAGGCTTTGTCGGAACCTTTCTCCAGCCAAGGACTGTAAGACCGTTCTTTTTTGCGATCACATTGAAAAGCCTCATCGCAAGCGTTCTCTTCCTTTGATCATCGGGAAGGAAGAACATCCCGATGCCGTAATCACCCTCACCGGAAAGTACGATCCCTTCTTTTTCTGCTGCTTTTTTAAAGAAATTGTGGGATATCTGAAGAAGGATCCCAACACCATCACCTGTCTCACCGGCTGCATCCTTTCCTGCACGGTGCTCAAGCTTCTCAACAATAGAAAGAGCATCATCAAGAGTCCGGTATTCCTTTTTTCCGTCAATATTCACTACAAGTCCGATACCGCAGGCGTCGTGCTCATCATTAATTCTACTGTATTGTTCCTTTAAAAGATCCGGCTTTATGCTTCCCATTGAAATGCCTCCAATTCAGCTTTTTCAACACTGAAAGGTATGATATGGCAAAGCTTCGAAAAAATAAAATACTTATAATTTTGCAATAATCATATAAATAAAGTATGATAAATCAGTCTTGTAAATTTGAACAAAGGATGTGGAATATGGACCTTCGACAGATCAGATATTTTATTACTGTTGCTGAAGAGCGGAATATCACCCGTGCCGCTGAACGCCTTAATCTCTCACAGCCTCCACTCAGCCGTGCGCTCATGGAGCTTGAGGATGAGCTTGGCTGCACACTTTTGATAAGGGGAAAAAGGCATGTGACGCTTACCCCCGAGGGGCTTGCCCTTAAAAGACGGGGCGAGCAGCTTCTTGCACTTTCAGATATGACAAAGGCCGAGATATCGGAAATGAAAAACGGCATGAGCGGGACACTTTATCTTGGTCACGTGGACAGCGGCGGACCTTCGCTTGCAGCCGAATGGATAGAATCCTTTAAGAAGGAATATCCCAATGTCACCTACAACCTCTGGTGCGGGACAGTGGACGACCTGACGGATCGTCTTCGCTCGGGACTTCTCGACCTTGCGATCACCATGAGTCCGAAAAGCAGCGACCTCCTTGAAGGAATACCTGTTTACTCTGAAAACTGGATAGCGATAATACCAAAAGACCACCCTCTCGGGCGGTCAAAAAAAGAAACTGTCTCCGTGAACGAGCTTGTGGAAAATGACCTTATCATCTCCTCAAGGCGCTCAAGGGAGGAGGAAATGCGGACCTGGTTCAAGGATACGGGGAAGGAGCCTCATTTCATAGTAAAGGCCGCTCATTCGTCAAATGCAGTCCACCTTGTGGGCCGGGGCATCGGTATAGCTCTCTTCACTGCCTCTGTAGCAAAAAACATCCCCGCTGAGGAGGATGTTGTAATAAAAAAGATAACTCCGGAGAAGAAGGTCAAATACCTTCTCTCCTGGAACAAGGAGAAGGCCTTCAGCGCCCTCGCCGGTAATTTCATCGAGCATGTAAAGGGACTCTACGGGATAAAGCAATAAAAGGTCAGAACTTCATCTCCCTTATCCTCTTTATTGTATCGCCATAGGATCTGCTCT
The DNA here is from genome assembly GCA_902772635.1 of uncultured Lachnospiraceae bacterium. Taxonomy (GTDB): domain Bacteria; phylum Bacillota; class Clostridia; order Lachnospirales; family Lachnospiraceae; genus RUG306. The sequence goes on from CACYBK010000130.1 coordinate 18,745, forward strand.
TTCCAAACAAAAGTGATGTTCCAAGGACAAAGCCCTTTACTCCGAGCGGCGCATATTCCCTGATCTTGTCAGCTGAGCAGGCACCGTCCCAGTAGATGTCAAAGTCCATACTGTCCTTGTATTTAAGGAGCTGGTCGTATTTTTCCCTGACATAAGGCAGGAACATCTGTCCTGCATTTCCCGGATTGACGGACATTACAAGGACCTTCTTCACTATCCGAAGCATCATCTGCACCGTCTCAACGCTGGTTCCGGGATTTATGGCGATACCGGGGATAAAGCCCCCGTTTATGATCTTCTGAAGTGTAGTCGAGGGATGATACTCTGCCTCCGGATGGATATATATCGTGTCTCCCTTATGAAGCGATTCCATAAAAAGCTCAATGGTATTGATAGGATGCTCCACCATGAGATGCACATCAAGAGGCTTTTTTGTAAGATTTCTGATGACCCGAAGATCATTTAAGGACATGGCAAAGTTCGGGACATAGCGTCCGTCCATGATATCGATATGAAATGAATCGATGCCGCCCTCATCAAGCATCCTCACTTCTTCTCCGAGATTGCTGAAATCCGCGCACATCATTGATGCCATTAGTTCAAATTCCATCTTCGCTCTCCCTTAGTTCACACTAGCGTTTTCGATCATGATAGGCTTTTTTGCCTGCCAGAACCACCATACTATCGAGCACCAGTCTCCATAGTAGGCATCCGAGCATGAAACTATCTGCTCACTTCTTGATACTTCATCAATTATGAAAAGGCCTGAGTTTTTGTATTCATTCATAATGTCCTCATAACCCTTCCATAATTCCGGCGACCTTTCAGGCAGCCATTCCTTTATCAAAGCCTGCGGTCTTATTACAACTGCCACGTCACCGGCGCATTCCTTAAATATTGTAAGATTGTTTTTCAGCTTTTCAAGTAAAGCCTGTCCGTCCTTTTGGATCGCATATATACTTATACCGTAGCAAATTATCTTTTTTTTGCTTTTGTTTGTCTTGTAAACGATTCTCTCCCATTCCTTGGGAATGACCCGGTCTTCCTCTTTATAATCAGGCGACCTGCTGCTTATCCAGGGTATCGCAAGGGGCGTAAATTTGATCTCTGACATGAAGATATGCGGCTCTTTTACGGAGGGAAGATTCATGTAATCCCCATACAGCGTTCTCAGGTAAAGATCCCATTTCTTGAATGCCCTGAAGCGATAGCCCTCAAAGTCCACATCCACCATCTCATCAAAACACTCCCTGGGCACGCCATATGTCCCCGGAGCATAGGGAAGCGTGAGGTGGCTTACCAGTTTTGTCCTCTTCCATGCAGTGGACAATACAAGGAGGTCCCGGTACAGGAAGAACAGCCATCTCGGCACATGACTCAGCTTTTCATATCGCGCTTTCTTTTTTTGATCGCTCTCGCTGAATCTGCCAACCGCCGAGTACATGCAGGCTCTCACATATTCACAGGCCTTTAAATGCTTTTTCCTGAGGTATTCACTGTCAGGAACATTATCAACTACCAGGATGTCAATATTGATCCCGGTATGACATTTGATATGCTCCTGCCCTTCTCTTACAGAAGCTGTGCCGTTCCTTCTTATCTTCGGGTAGCCCCAGCGGTAGCTTTTGTCAGACCACCTGTCCTGGAGAAAGAATCTCTCTTTATCAAGATCCTTTTTTGCAGCGCGCCTGAATTTCCTGTATTCACTCCGAAGCATTGCTACATCAATATCATCATCCCAGGGTATGAAGCCTTCATGTCTTACTGCCCCAAGCAGGGTTCCACTGTCGAGCGAGTACCTGATATCGTGCTTTCTGCATATACGGTCAAGTTCGACCAGCATCTCAAGCTGTGTAGACTGGAGCTTCAGCAATTGTTCTTCAGTATACTTGATCAATTCTTTTCACCAAAAATAAACTGCTTCTCTGTCAATCCCACAATTTCCCGTATGAATTTACAGCTTCTTCAACTGTGATCATGCCGTTTGCAACCTTATATGCCGCAGCGCGAAACTCCTTACCCACGGCATCATTAAGCCCTGTCTCCCTGTAGCTGAAGGCCCGTTCCTGAGGAAAGCCTTCAAGCGATGAATATACTTCATCAAGAGAAAAGTCGTTTGTCGGAGTGATAAGGCGCTTGATCGCAGCCATATTACCAAGCTCCTCTTCTCTTGTGATAAATCTTATGAATTCATTTGTCATATCAAGGTTTTTGCTGTTTTTGTTTACGCTAAAAAACAGATTTACCGAATTCAGGAAATATCCGCCCTCATCCCCTGAAGGCACTACGAAGAATTTGTATTTAAAGGGATTTGACAGAAAGGCTTCTGACTTGCTCTCCCTCTTTAATGTACCGGAAACCATGTCCCCGCTTCCGAGCATCATTGGAACATCCCCCTCGAAAAAGCGCATGATGACCGCATTGTAGTCGTCCTCGATCTCCTCGGAGCATTTCTCCGGATTCAGATAACCCTGATCCACAAAGGTCTTCAGCCTCTCAAGTGCCGGCCGCATCAGCTCACCTGCAGAGCCTTCCAAAGCATTAAGAGCGTTGACCGAGTCCTTATTTTTCATGACATCATTGCAGAAAAGAGGAAAAGAGAAGGAATAATACATACCGGCTACAGTAGTGCCGTTTGCCCCCATGATTGGAGTCTCATATCCAAGCTCCTTCAGTTTTTCACAGGTCTTTACAAGCTCTTCATAATTGCCGGGGATCGAAAGGGAGTTCTTCTCAAAAAGATCCATATTTACAAGCATCCCGAAGGACCTTGTGAAAACGGGGAGCATAATGGTATCTCCGCTTTCGGTTTTCCACTGCGCGCCCTTTCTGATGCAGTCGAGATTGATATTGAGTTTTTGATCGGAAAGGACCTCTGCTTTTTCAAAGACAGGAGTCATCTTTTCATCATCGAGCATCCAGGACGCGGTAACATAAATGTCAGGAGCCTCATCACTCATAAGTGCGCTTGTGATCGTATTGTTGTAATCATCAAGGTAAACATAATTCATGCTTACATTGGGATAATATTCATAGAAGCGCTCAAATTCACTCTCAAGCGACTCAAAATTCGAATAGCTCCCGACAACCCTGATAGAGCAGGAGGTATCGGTTGAAAGAGCAGGAGAAAACTCTGCACTATTTTTCTGCCCGGCACTGCCGCATGAAACAAGGCTTACTGCCATCGCAGCGGTCAGAAGGATTGAAGATATTTTTTTGAATTTCATAGCACCTCCGTACTGAGTCAGTCCATCTGAAACAGATCATCCCATTTGTGAGTTTCAAAATAATTATCAATAGACCTTACTATCTCGTCCCTTGGCATTGTCTTTAAAAAATAGCCCTGCGGCTTCAGTCTCATCACCTTCATTATGCTCTCCCGATCTGATTTTCCGGTAAGGAAGATGATCGGGATATCGCGGTAATTCTGCTCGCTCCTTATCATTTCCATAACCTGTGGACCGGTGGTTATCGGCATATCATAGTCAAGAAGGATGAGATCCGGACGGTGATTTGCCATATAAGTGATAGCCTGTATCCCGGATTTTACCGCAGTGATCCTGTATCTCGTCGAAAGCCAGCCCTGCAGCATCCTTAAAAATGTTGTGTCATCATCAACAAGAAGGATGAGCTTCTGAGCACGCTTCTCCTCCTCCTGCAAGGCGAGTTCCTTCAGACCCTCCACAACATATTTGGGATCGAAGGGACGCTTGAACTCCTTGTGTATATCTGACTCCGGGATATATTTTTTTACTGCTTCAAGCTCATCATCATAGCCTATGACCATGATCGGGCGGTTTTCATCACGGCTTATGTCAAAAAGATATACAAGCGCATCTGCCGCGTTGTATACATAGTCCCCTGCAAGCAGAAGGATCATCGCCGTTTCCTCTTTTGCTTCTTCAAGGCTCTTTACCTCCGGCTCTGCCAAAACAGGGACAAAGCCCTCCTTTACCATGCTTGATCGAAGGGCATCCGCCATGAATCCGCTTCCCCGGTTAACAAAAAGTACCCTGCATGCCATTATTTTTCTCCCCCTGTGAGAATTGTCGGTATCTCTTCGTAATCAAAATTCAAAACTGCTTTTTTAAGAGCCTCAAACCGCATATACTCATCTTCCGGAAAGCTGTAGCCCTTGAGCGATTCCATGATATTTACCACGCTGTCATATTCGTACGCAGCACAAAATGAAGAAAGCGCCTCATATGCTTCTTTCAGATCCCTTTTTGAGATAAGTGGCTTTTCTTTTGCTCCTCCGTCATCCCTTATATCATTGAGCGGCTCGAGGGCTTTTGCTAATTTTCTGTATTGCGATAAAAGCTCTCCTGTTTCATCCTCAAGGGTTTTCACATCACCGGTCTCTCCGGCATTCTCAAGTTTCTCTGCAAGATCTCCCAATCCTAATGCTCCAATAACCCTCGATGAGCTCTTAAGCGCATGTATCTTGATCGTAGTATTCTTTATATCTCTATCATCCCAGTACTTTTCAATCTCATCCGCATTACCTTTTGCAGAATCAAGATAGACCTTTAAAGTATCGAGATAAGTTTCGCTGCTCCTGCAGTGCTTGAGCCCTACGTCTATATCAAGGCCGTCTATCCTCGAAATGAAATCAGGGATATCCTTCTCCTCCTTTACTTCTGACTCTTTTGCCGAAGCTATCTTGTCCTTTGGAAGATAATGAAGGAGCATGAGTTCCAGGCGGTCAGGATCTACGGGCTTTGTGATATAATCGTCAAATCCTTCTCTTATATACATTTCACGCATGCCGGAGATCGCGTTGGCCGTAAGGCATATCACGGGCGTCCCGTTGTTTGGAGAATCCGATATCTCTTTCATCTCCAAAAGCGTCTCGATCCCGTCCTTGTCGGGCATCATATGATCTAAAAATATTACATCATAATGCTCTCTCCTGTAAAATGATATTCCTTCATCACCGCTTAAGGCCTTGTCTATCCTGACTTTTGTATATTTGAGCAGGCTCTCGAAGACCGACAGATTGACGGGCGTATCATCAACCACAAGTATTCTTGCATCGGGTGCCGTAAATCTTTCACGATATTTATTTCTGTCGGAAAGGGACTTCTTAAATGCTTCCTCAAAATCACCTATGGGCTTCCAGTCCTTCACGCCCTGCACGAGGGCAAAAGAAAATGTCGAGCCCTTGCCGTATTCGCTCTCCACTTCTATGTGACTTCCCATAAGATTCAGGAAGCTCTGCGCAATACTCATACCAAGACCTGTGCCCTCGATACTTCTGTTTTCAATTTCATCAATGCGCTCAAAGGCTTGAAACATACGCTTCATGTCTTCCGCCTTTATACCGATCCCGGTATCCGTGACGCTAATGAAAAGCCTGATCGAGTCGTTTTTTGATTCTTCCTTTTCAAATCCCGCCTTGAAGGTGATCGAGCCTTCTTTTGTATATTTTACAGCATTTGTAAGAATATTGGTGATCACCTGTTTTACCCGGATCTCGTCGCCGTTTAAGATCATCGGAATATTTCTATCCACATCAAGATCAAATTTGAGCCCTTTGTCCTGCGCCCTTCCGGAAACCATATTTACAAGGTCGTTTACCATTGAAACAAAGCTGTAGTCAACATTGATGATCTCCATCCTGCCGGCTTCTATCCTTGAAAAGTCGAGTATATCATTGATCAGAGAAAGAAGAGTATTCCCTGCTGTCTGTATGCTCCTTGAATAATTAAGAGTCTCCTCCTCCCGGCTTTCGCGGAGCACCATCTCATTCAAGCCCAGGATGGCATTCATTGGAGTCCTGATATCGTGGGACATTGTTGAGAGGAAATGAGACTTGGCTTCATTGGCCTGATTTGCCGCCTTTGCAGCCGCAGTAAGCCTTATGTTGTACGACCTTAGTACCAGATAATTAAATATGATGAGCAGCGAAAGTCCCAGGATAACCGTCCCCAGCAGCAGCCAGTCCACAACGGTATTTGCGGCAAGGTCCTTCTTTGGTATATATGCAAGGAGAAACCAGTCATCCACGGATCTGAGAGGTGTGTAAGATATGACACATTCCTCGCCCTTGGAGTTTTGCATAGTCATGGTGCCGGACTCTGAGGTGACACGCTTGGTCATTTCGTTGTAGTCCGCCACCTTAAGCCTGTTATAGGATCTGTAATATTCAAAGAAATTGGAATTTTTCAGGGACTTTCCGTGGACAAGATAATCCCCTTCCCTGTTTATGAGGGATATCTCCACGCTTTCGTATTCGCCCTTCAGAAAAACGAACTTGTCTTCAAGTACGCTTACCGGTTCAACGCGCATCAATAGCGCTTCCTTGATCGCTCCTGAAGCTTCATCAAGGACATTAACATAATTCATAAAGGCTATCGACTGTATGCCGTTCTGCGGATTCGTATAAGCTCTTGTAAGACTTACAACACCAACCTCCCGGCTTATCTTTTCCCGGTTTTCAAACAGATTGATATTGCCATATGAAACAGAATAATCGTTGGGATCCGAAGCACTTGGATGTGTGGATATGCCTTTTTTTGAACTGTCATCCAAAAAGATCAGATGCCCGTAGATCATGGGTGAGATCTTGGCTTTTCTGATAAAGGAGATCGCCTCTTCACCAGTCAACGGAGTTCCCGCTTGTGCAGAGCGATTGATGTAATTTGCCCATATATCACAAAGATGCTGCTCGTCCTCGAGATAGTTTGTAATGGTCTGTTCAGCGGAGACAGTCATCTTCTCGAAAGCCTCTACCTGGTTTTCGTTGCTTTCGTGCATCTTTGTATTTGCATAATGGATGATGAAAAAGAGTATCAATCCTATTATTGCAAGATCTACAGCAGCGATCAGCGATCTTTTCACGCCCTGTCCCCCCTCGGATGCCGGCTAAATTATGAATACTGCTGTATTATACAATTGTTTATGTGCCTTTTCAAACCCGGCGCATCTGCCTATTCAGACAGGCCGACCGCGCGGTCGACACTCATTTTGGATCAGATCCTTTAAAAACATTGAATATCACCCTGCACCGCATTCAAGGGCATATTTACAGCTTTTGCATTTCTCATTGTGTCCGATGCATTCGCTCATTTTCAGTAAAAACATTTTCCTGTGTTCAAATGAGCCCGTTTGTTTTAAACCATTTTTCTACTGCGTCTTTGGAATCCGAAGCACGACTTCCGGTAATGGAGAGTCCTCTCTTAACCTCTGCACCTTTTGCATATTTTCTTACGTCGCTCTCACTTGATCCCATGCCACTTCCCTCGTTTGTACAAAAAGGAAGTACAGTCTTCCCAGTAAAATCATATCTTTCAAGGAAGGTGGCTACTGCCATCGGGATCGTTCCCCAGTAGTTCGGATATCCGAGCACAATGGTGTCATAATCATCAATGCTTTCAAGATAGTTTACAAGCTCAGGTCTTGCATTATTCTGCTTGTCCTTCTTTGCTTCGTCTATACAGGTCATATATACCGGTGAATAGGGATCCTTCATCTCGATCTTAAAGGTATCTGCATTGATCAGTTCCTTCATGAGACCGACCACGATCTCGGTATTTCCAACCTTTACGTATCTCATCGCTCCGCCGAAATAATTCTCATCTGCTCTTGAAAAAAATGCTATCAGTGTCTTTGCCATCTTAATATCCTCCGTTTGCTTGTTTTTTGCTTCTGTACTGTAGTTCTTTTGTTTTCCTGTTTACATTTTCACATAGGCAGGTTGCTATGTCCAATAGTCTCTTCTTTCTGAGTAATTGAAGAACACTTCTCTGCCGGCCGTCAACTTGCTATGATCCTATATTGCTTCAAGCACCCCGCAAATATCTTCGTCAATGCATATACTCCTGTCTTCGATCTCGCCCGGACAGGATGCCTCTCCATAGTGCTTCATATTTTAGAACAGTCTTTCCTGCATATCTATCCATGATTTCTGCGGCACCTCATGAACATTATCTCCATCCATATAATTTCCGATCAGGAATGGTGATGCCGGATCATGTGCCCTGTTGTTTGCATAGATCACTTCAGCTTCAGAATTTGCATAACAGTATTTACAAAGATGAAGGCAGGTATTGTAAGCCCCTATATCGCATGAAAGATAACAGGCGCACTCATCTCTTGCCCCCTTCTTCTTCGGTGCATTAAGCCTTTTTCCGATAGCCTTTTCATAGTCGCTGATCTTCATACATCCGCTGCAGTCAGCCCCATACTTCATTAGTTCATTTCCTTCTGCACAAGGCTTGACTGTCATACCGCATTCAGCCGCAATCTTTATCATCTCCTGTCCTATCTTTATTCTGTCGATATGCGTTACTTCTCTTGCCTTTGGAAAATTCCTTCTGACCTTGGGATAGAGATCTATAAAACTGATGACGACAGTCTTCGTATATCCCTTAAGACTATTTGCTATCTGTCTGAAAGCATGTAAATGATGATCGATTGTATATTTTTCAGACAAAAGGATCGGGTCATATCGCCATGTAATAGAATCAATCCCGACGATACCGGATAGTTTCTTAAAATCCTCTATCAAACCGTGTTTGTCCGGTACATTTGGCTCGATATCCCGTCCATAAGGAGTAATTGTTACAAACCAGTATTGGCCGAAATCCTTTATTAATTCCATATAAGGAAACATTGGCGCAGGATTTTTGGTGCAAAACCCTATCACATCGACAACAGAAGGGTCAAGCCTGTATTTACTGACCTGCCCCGGATTGAAAGGATTTCGAACACAGACGAACCCCTCTTTTATTCTGTTTGAAAACCACCCGGCATAAAAAGCCGGTATGTCTGTTCTTTGTCCTGTATTTATTATCATTGAATTAGATTTCTTGTTTCAGATTTGCTGTCTGTTTCCCGCGGATCTGCCCTATGTCCAAGGTCAAAGTCAGCCGCGGCAGAGATCACGAAAACATCGCCTATAATTCCATACCCCTCCGATACGCCGCAACAACCAACGGACAGAACATAAGCATCGGAAAATAGAAGGTAGTACGGGCAACCGGTGTTGCTGCACAAAGCCCCTTCACTGTAATATCTGAGAAAACCTTTCTGGCGTACTCGTTCATGAACTGCACCTTGATGGCCTCTTTTGTATCCATTGTTTCACTCCGATTCTATTGAACATAGCATACCCTATATCGGCAAGGCATACTATTTTTATTGTAAGTCTCCCTGTATGGTGCTTCGTAATCTGCTCTCACTTCAGTTTCGCTCGTGACAGCAGAACTACATACTCGACTGCTGTTTAGTTGAGCAACACCTTGCCACATTTGTCAGCATCATAATCTATAAGAAATAATTGCTGCTGCAATATCGATCTCTCAGTTAAAGCAGCCAGGCCCAATATACCGGAATAAAAGCAATTCCTTCCTTTTCAGAATAATCTGCTGTGTGTAAAATATAGGGGATATCCAACTGTTCATTAAACTTGGTTATAAACTTACTGAGGGATGAATAGGTGTATCGTTTCCCGGATTTTACTTCTATCGGCGATACATTATGTCTGTTGGTCGGATCTTTTTTAGCTATAAGAAAATCAATTTCCATCCTCTCATCTTTATTTTCTCTGGATGAATTGGAATAGAAATATAGTTTGTGCCCGGAAGCTGTAAGCATCTGGGCAACGACATTTTCAAAAATCATGCCTTCGTTTACTTCCAGCTTTCCAAACAGCAGTTTTTTATAAATCTCTTCCTTCACCAGTCCGTTTTCGTCAAATGCATGACTGATAAGCAGACCGGTATCTCCCATATAGACTTTTAATGTATTTCGGTCTCTGTTTAATTTAATACCGACGTTTGGTGCCGTGGAATTATAGCAAATGTTGCAGATCATAGAGTCTTCAAGCCAAAGGAAAGAGCTCTCATAGCTTCGGTACTTCGTCCCCTGCCCCAGTGATGACAGCATAAACTTTTTCTCATGTTTCGACAGCTGCTCAGGTATCTCATCAAATACAGACTCAACTTTTCTCTCATAACCCCTGGCATGTTTAGCAATATCCTCCCTGTACAATGAGAGAATGTCCCTTTTGGTCTCATCTGTCTTTTCAAAACTTTTTGTCTCAATATAGGTATTCACCGCCTGCGGCATTCCTCCAACAATCACATACTGTCTGAACAATGTCATGGCTTTCCTGTGAAGCGCCTGTCCCATTGCTTTCTTTTTCTCAAATGATAAGCGAATGACATCTATAAGCGGCTGTTCATTCATTGCCCAGAGAAATTCTTCAAAGTCCATCGGGTACATCCTGATATGGCGCTCCTCTGAAGGTATTACGATATCCTCTGTGTTTTTACGAATCGACATCAGTGATCCTGTTTCCATATAATGAAAGCGACCGTCTGCGACTAAAAATTTTATGGCAGCCCGTGCTCTTGGGAACAGCTGTACTTCGTCCAGAATAATCAGTGACTCCCGTTCATAGAGTGAAACCCCGTAAATAGCCGAAAGATACATAAAGAAAGAGTCCAGATCATTCAGGTTATGTTCAAACAGATCCTTTATCTCATCTCCGGCTCTGTTAAAATCAATCAGGATATAAGATCTGTAATATGTCTTTGCAAATGCCTCTGCAATGTAACTCTTCCCAACTCGCCTGGCCCCATCGATCAGCAGCGCAGTTTTTCCGGCGCTGTCTTCTTTCCATTTGAGCATCTTATCGAATATTTTTCTTCTCATAAAATGCACCTTTTCAAAATCAATTTAATTAACAAATATTGCTTTTTCAAGATTTATATGCAATATTAATTGCACTTTTTCGCGATTACCGGCATTTTAGCACCTTATCGAGATTTAATCAACATCACTTTTCAAGATTACCTGAGCTTGTAATGTCAAAACAGCCCCCTTACTACTCAGCAAAATATCTATAATCTGCTGCCAGATGCACGACCGTATCGCCGCCGATCGGGGCGGTGATACCCTGGATCCGTCCAGCCATTTATGTCCCTCCTCTCCGTTCCACTTCGGTCGGCGCAAAGCCGATGTCCACTGGACATCGTGCGCCCTGATTTTGGGTAAAAGAAAAGA
>CACYBK010000131.1 GCA_902772635.1 uncultured Lachnospiraceae bacterium
AATAATGTCTTCTCCACCTTTTCCCGTCTCAGCCGACGGATGGTCTCATCCCTGTCCTCTATGATCTTGTCCTTCGCCTCGTTGCTGTCTGTCAGAGCGCGAATTGCGATCTGGTAATTCGATGTATATCTGCCAAGAATGATCGTATTATCGGCTATAGTCTTCCTTAAGATCTCAAGAGCGTTATCAAGCTCCTTTTTCATTTCATCGGTGTTGCGGTATCCGTCTAAAAGGGCGTTGTTGAGATTCTCCCGTAATTCATCACCGGACTTCGCTCCTTTTCCCACTTCTTTTGCGCTCATTCCTAGCAGGGCTATCACTGAATACCATTTTGCAAGCTTCGGATCCTCGGATTTAAGAATGCTTTCCTTATCATCAAGATCCAGTTCCTCTTTGAGCAAATCAAAAATTGTAAAATACTTGTTATCCATCATAGTTCTCCTTCCTTATTCCGCCAAAACCGCCCCGCAAAACAGGAACGGGTGCGTTGTGTTCCTCAACCAGGTCGTTGTCCTCAAAATTCTCCGTCAGGGTGGTGTCTTCCGATAATTCATCGCTGTTCGCAGCATCGCTTCTCGCGTCATCACTTCTCGCCTCGTCACTTCTCGCGTAGCCATCAGTATAATTGGGCTTCTCCGTCAGGGAGGAGTTTTTACCTAGAGCATCACTCCTCCAAGCAGCGGGCCGTTCCTCCGTCAGGGGAGTGTCCTCAGCTAGAGCATCACTTAGCTCCGGCACGACAATGTCCTCCCTCACCTTTGCTTCCTTCACCTCTTCATAAACCTTGTATCCATTGATCACCCGGCGAAGGATGTTTTTGTCCTTGCGAAGCTCCTTAAGAGCGGGATCGTCCTTATCAAGGCCTCTTATCTCTGCCTTTATCCTCTCAAACTCCTTCTCGCAGTCGCTCTTTGAGCGGAGATCTCGGGAAAGGACCATATCCACTTCCTCCCGGAGCTTATCGATCTTCAGCAGATCCTCGTGGACCCGCTCCTGCTCCTTTTGATCAAGGTCAAGAAAATGGAAATCATCAAGGCACTGCAGCCGGTAAACGGCCATCACCTGAAAGCGGGAGAGCGGCCTGCCGGGGCGGGAGATGAGGATATCGGATATTGTCGAGGCTTTGCGAAAGTCCTTCTGCGTCTCTTCCCCGAATCTTTTTACTATGTCTCTCATCACATATCCCGATCCCATACGATAATCCCTCTTAGACCGGTGCCTGGGATCACCTTCACCGGGAGCGATATAAGTGATGTAATCACCGTGCTTCTCGGAGTGCCCCTGACGGAGTTCATAGCCGAGGGAAGTCATATATTTTTTGAAGTCGTTGAGGCTATGTACCTGCGAGACCGCAAAATCGATATCCCTCTTTATGATCTTCTCCCAGGTCGGGCGGCCTTCTTCGTTTGCAAGGTGCTCTGCATAAGAGCGGCCGACACGCGGCCCGGCCTTCTCATACTGAAGACGCGAAAGCCCATACTTCTCACAGATTCGATCCGTGACCGGCTGCATATCTCTCTCCCAATCCCCGTTGTTGTAGTCATACTTCACCCCCGTCAGGCGATTGATTGAATTGAAGATGATATGAGCGTGCATATGAGGCTGATCGTTATGAACGGAAAAAGCGTACTCATAGCCATTACCCAGGTATTCCTCACAGAACTCCTTTGCGACAGCAAATACCGTTTCTTCATCGCCTTCTCCCGGCGGGAAAGATAATACGATATGGTATGCCTGCCTCCCGTCAGTCTTCTCCCAATCAGCTTTTGTCTGCATCATTGAGGAATAACATTCCTCTACTGTATTCCCGCAGTTTCCTCCGACCCAGATGCCGTCAGAAGTCTTCTTCGGGTTCATAATGTATTTGAGCGCAGCCTTAAGATGCCGCGCCCCGTCAGCGGGACTGCTCCCGCCGATATTAATGATCTTTGTTATTGCCATTGTTTTCCTCCCTCGTTCCTATTCTCTATTCCCTGCAGCGGGACCTTAGTCTCAGCTCCTTGTCGCACCATTCCCGAAACCGCACCTTCGAATCCCTCATTAATTTCATTCGCCGTGGCCTGCGCCGCCTTCTGCAAATAAATAAGCTGGTCCAGTTTCCTGTCCAGCTCGTTCAATATCTCATTATTCTCTTTGAGCGCGGTTTCCAAGGATCCGACACGATTCCCCCGCACAAGCTCCGTCCTGATCTTTTGTATCTCACCTTTTATCTCAAGGATCCTTGACCAGTCAGTTCCCAAAAATATCTGTCGTCTGATGAAAGGGGATATGGCCCCGCCGTTGACCATATCCCTAAGTCTCTCGTACTCCTTATCCGTCAGGCGGCAATGAATGTCGTGATACCTCATCAGATGTAATATTTATCCCTGTGACGGAGATTGGTATTTGCGAATGCATCGTGGTGGCGCCGGCGTAACGCCGCCTGATAATCATCCTCCAGGCACTCAGGATATAAAATCTCCTGCTTCGGAATGTTCGGCCAGAGCTCAGGCCATACTGGCCAGGTATGCCAGATCAGATAGTCTTCGCTAAAGTAGCCGTACGGAGTCTTTTCTTTTGCTTCCCCGTTATAATCTATCGTCCATCTACGCACACCATCAAATACTTGCTGGAGGTTATACCTGAGCCCTACTTTCATATATTTGTCGAACCAATCAAAGTAACTATGCCGATCCTCCTGTTCCCAGCTCGGATCCGGGAAGAGCGTAGGATAGAATTTCCCGTTGACGATGAGTCCGTACTTGGCATCGTCTGGAATAGTTTCTGCACCCCCGTCAGTGGGAGTGCCTCCGTCAGTAGGAGCGTCCTTTGTGTCCGGTGCAGCTCCCTCACCTCCGTCAGGTGCTATAATCTTTTCGATCATTGAAAGATGCTCCGCAATGAAGTGTGTGAACTCAGAATCCGAGTCCAAATTGTTTTCAACCATGAAACTCTTTATCTTTTCATAATCTTCAGGATAGACTTCGAACTGTTCTGGATTGTTTTCAGACACACCCTCTTCTTCATTAACCAAGGCACTCTTATTAGCCGCCGAAAGATGCTCGGCGATGAAGTGCATGAACTTAGAATTTGAGTCTATATTGTTTTCAGCCATGAAGCCCTTTATCTTTTCATAATCCTCAGAATAGGCTCTAAACATTCCTGTGTTGTTATTAGACATAATTGATTCCCCCTATAATTTCTTTGATAAACTGTTTCGTTTTCCCCTGCAGCAGATTATATGCCGCCAGCTACCACACTCATAAAGCACCACCTCCTTTTCTACTGGTACACTCACACTGAATCACCGCATATTTACTACATTTCAGGCGCAACGTCCTCGCGTTTTTTGCCATGTGATTCATTGATTCACTTTTGAATCACTTTTGCTGAATCACTACTGATTCACTCCCCTTACTGACTCACCCATGAATCACACCTGATTCACTTACATTGAATCACCTGAATCACCGTATGTTTGCTGCATTTCACCCCCCTCATTTCGTTGCCGTTCCCAGGTGATTCACTTTTTTAGTGATTCACTCTAAGGTCTATGGCAAGATACGCCTTTTATGCTACGCATAACGGCATCTTGTGAGGGGCTCCACCCCTCAGACCCTGGCATTTATACATAGACATTCCTCCGGAAATAAAAAAGCACCGGCAGTTTTACCTGCTGATGCTTTATAAAAAAACATATTTATCCCTTGCTTCGATGTTGCTTACTGTAGTAATAGAAAAGAGCTCTGGGCCCTCCGCTAATTCCAGCAGTGGGTCGAGCTCTATCTG